>NZ_CALAYQ010000104.1:0-17990 GCF_937894855.1 uncultured Zoogloea sp. | reverse complement strand
GCAGGGAACGGCTGTGGCTGCTGCCTTCCGGCCCTGACCAGGTTCACCGCGCTGCTATGCGGGGAGACCCGCCACGGCGCGCATTCTAACAGCAGGCCGCGGCTGCGCCCAACTTTCTTTCAAGGCATTTTTTGCGCCGCAGCAGCGGGGCCGAAGGGCAGCACGATCTCCATCACCAGCCCGCCGTCCGGACGATTGCTGGCCGCGATGCGCCCGCCGTGGGCCTCCACCGCCCGCCGCGCGATGGCAAGCCCCAGGCCGAAGCCCCCTGCCGACTGCCCGGCGGGGCTGCGGTAGAAGGGCTCGAAGATCGCCGTCAGATCGGCCTCCGGCACGCCGGGCCCGCGGTCGGCGACGGTGAGCACGAAGCGCCCGTCCGCCGCGCTGGCGCGCACATCCATCACGGTGCCTTCGGCGGTGTACTTCACCGCGTTGCGGATCACGTTCTCGAAGGCGCGCTGGACGAGCTCGACCCGCATCTCGCCTTCTGCCTCGCCCTCGCCGGTGAAGGTCAGTTCGCGGCCGCGGGCGTGGGCCTCGAAGCGGGCGTCGTCGGCGATGGCGGCGGCCAGATCGAACAGCTCGACCGGCTCGCTGCGGCTGTCGCGGGTGCCGGCATCCAGCCGGGCGATGGTAAGGAGCTGGCCGACCAGCTCGTCGAGGCGCACGGCCTCGCGCTCGATGCGGTCGAGGGTCGCCTCGAGCTTGGCCGGGTCCTGCCGCGCCAGGCCGATGGCGGCCTGCAGGCGGGCCAGCGGCGAGCGCAGCTCGTGGGAGACGTCGTGGAGCAGGCGACGCTGGGCGCCGATGAGATTCTGGATCTGCTGGGCCATGCGGTCGAAGTCGCCGCCCAGATCGGCGATCTCGTCGCGCCGGGCGCCCATCAGCGGGCCGACGCGGGTTTCCAGCTGGCCGCTCGCCACCGCCCCGAAGGCCCAGCGCAGGTTGCGGATCGGCCGCGCCAGATACCAGGCCAGGAGCGCGCTGAACACCACGCTGGCGATCAGCCCGGTGGTAATCGGCACCCACGGGTCGGGCGGCAGCGGGCCGCGCCGGTCAAAGGGCGGACGCCCACCGCGGGGTGGCTCACCCGGCCTCGGGCCCACGCCGGGCGGCAGGTCATGGCGGGGCTCGAAGCGCTCGCCCGGCACCTGGGGCACGAACAGCAGCAGGCGCTGACCGTCCGGCGTGGTGGCCAGCCGGGCGGGGCGACGCGGGTCGTCCGAGGTCGCCTTGGCCCGGGCGTCGGCGACCAGATCGGTGCCCACCTCGCGCCCGAAGACTTCGCGCCCGGCCTCGTCCACCACGAACATCCGCGGCATCCGCTCGCCACGCCATTCGGCGACGAGATCGCGCAGGGCCGGCAGGCCGCCGTGCGCCAGCACCGAGGCTGCCGCCGACAGCGCCAGCGTCACCCGCGGGCCGCCGTTCAGCAGCGGATCGCGCTCGGCCTCGATGCGCTCACGCTCCTTCTGCTGGTGCCACCACACCGCGCTGCCCACGCCGACGCCCGCCAGCAGCAGGGCCAGCCAGAAGGCGAAGAAGAACTTCCAGAACAGCCGACCGAATCTCACGCTTCGCCTTTCACTCGCGGATCAGCTGGTAGCCCAGCCCGCGCACCGTCTCGATCCACGAGCGTCCATCGGGCCGCGGGCCCAGCTTGTGGCGGATGCTCGACAGGTGCACGTCGATGCTCCGGTCGAAGCGCGCCAGTGGCCGCCCGAGGCCCTGCTCGGACAACTCGGCCTTGGTCACGACACGGCCAGCGCTGCGGGCCAGCAGTTCGAGCAGATTGAATTCGGTGCTGGTGAGATCCAGCGGCTCGCCCCGCCACTGGGCGCGGCGCATCTGCGGCCACATCTGCAGGGCGCCGGCCACCAGCGGACCGCTGGCGACATCGGCCGTGGAGACATCCTGGGTGCGCCGCAGGATCGCCCGCAGGCGCGCCACCAGCTCGCGCGGGGTGCAGGGCTTGGGCACATAGTCGTCGGCGCCGAGCTCCAGCCCGACGATGCGGTCCACGTCGTCGCCCTTGGCGGTGAGCATGATCACCGGCACCTGGCTATGGGCGCGGATGCGCCGCAGGGCTTCGATCCCGCCCAGGCGCGGCATCATCACGTCGAGCACCACGATGGCGTAGTCGCCGCTCAGGGCGCCTGCCACGCCGGCCTCGCCGTCGTGGGCCACGTCGGCCTCGAAACCCTCCTGCTCGATGTACTCCCGCAACATCGACGACAGCTCCACGTCGTCATCCACCAGCAACACCTTGCTCATCCCGCACCTGCTTTCTGGAAAACCTGCTGCAGATGATACGGGCCGGCGGGCCGCCACGAAATTTCACGGCCGGGCTTTTACCCGCCTTTACATGCCTTTACATGTTGCGAACCGGGCTTAACAGCGCCCTGCCCGAAGATTTCACCTGTCTTCGAGCCCAGCGCCCAAACCATGCCCCGACGCCTCCGCCTGATCGCCCTTGTCACCGCCCTGGCCTGGAGCAGCGGCAGCCAGGCCATCAGCCTGCCCGATCTGGGCGATTCGGCCGAGACCGCGCTCTCCCGCCAGAGCGAAAAAGCCCTGGGCGAGCAGACCATGACCAGCCTGCGGGCCTCCGGCGCCATGCTCAACGACCCGGAGATCAACGCCTATCTCGATGCCCTCGGCCACCGGCTGGTGGCCTCCGACCCCGATCTGGCCGGCCAGCATTTCAGCTTCTTCGCGGTCGATTCCCACGAACTCAACGCTTTCGCCCTGCCCGGCGGCTACATCGGCGTGAACAGCGGGCTCATCGCCGCCACCCAGAGCGAGAGTGAGCTCGCCTCGGTGCTGGCCCACGAGATCAGCCACGTCAGCCAGCACCACATCGCCCGGCAGATTGCCGCCCAGTCGAGCACCAAGATGCTGTCGATGGCCGCGATGGTCGCCGCCATCCTCGCCGCCGGCACCGGTAACGGGCAAGCCGCCATGGCCGCAGCCACCGGCGCCACCGCGGCCCAGCAGCAGAGCATGATCAACTACACCCGCGAGCACGAGCAGGAGGCCGACCGGATCGGCTTTCAGCTGCTGGTGCGCGCCGGCTTCGACCCGCGGGCGATGGCCGCCTTCTTCGAGCGCCTCCAGCAGAACACCCGGCTGGTGGATGCCGGCACCACCCCGGCCTGGCTGCGTACCCATCCGCTCACCTCCCAGCGGGTCGCCGAGGCCGAGGATCGCGCCTTCACCCAGCCCTACCGGCAGGTGCCCGACAGCCAGGACTACCACCTCGCCCGCGCCCTCGTGCGCAGCTACGAAGGCCAGCCCCGCGACGCCGAGCAGCGCCTCACCGCCGAGCTGGCCGAAGGTCGCTACCGGGATCGCATCGCCGCCCGCTACGGCCTCGCCGCGGGGCAGCTACGGGCCAGCCACTTCGCCGCCGCCGAAGCCACCGTTGATGGCCTCGCCCGCGACGGCTTCCGCCACCCCATGCTCGAAGCCCTGGCCGGCCAGATCCTCAGCCAGTCGGGCCGCCTTGCCGCCGCCCGGGCGCGCTACGAAGCCGCCCTCAAACGCTATCCGGATCACCTGCAACTGGTGTACGACTACCCCGCCCTGCTCATCAAGAGCGGTGACTTCAAGACCGCCGCCGCCTTCATCGACGCCCAGCTCCTCGTCCGCCCCAGCGACGCCACCCTGCACCAGCAGGCCGCAGAAGCCTGGGCCGCGCTGGGCAGCCCGCTCAAATCCCACCGGCACCAGGGCGAGCTCTACGCCCTGTCGGGCAGCACCAAGGCGGCGATGGAGCAGTTCCAGCTGGCCCTTAAAAGCACCCGCGACGACAGCCCGGACGTGCAGATCGTGGAAGCCCGCCTGCAGGCCCTGCGCGCCCGCGAGCGCGAGGACAAGGCCGACGGCCGCGGTGACGGGCGCACGCGCGGTAACAAACCCGAACTTTCCCTTTACCCGCATTTACCCGCCGCCAACGGGCATTAACACGCCGACATGCGAAATTTCGTCCCATCAGGCGGGCATTGACGCCGGCCTGATCCGACAACCCAAGCCCTCCAAGGAAACGCCATGAACCTCCGCAAGAAGCTCCTGATCCCCCTGGCCCTGGTCACTGCCACCGCCGCCGCCCTCCCCTTCGCCGCCCAGGCCATGGACGGCGGCCCCCATTGCGACGGCCACGGCCCGCGCTTCGGCATGCGCGGCGGGATGAATCATTTCGAGGGCGGCATGCACATGCCCCCGTTCATCCGCGAACTCAAGCTGACCGAAGCCCAGCGCGACCAGATCTTCAAGATCATGCACGAGCAGGCCCCGGCCATCCGCGACAAGGCCAAGGAAGCCCGCAAGGCCCACGCCGACCTGCGTGCCCTCACCTTCTCGGGCAACTACGACGAAGCCAAGGTAAAGGCCCTGGCCGAGACCGAAGCCCAGGCCATGGCGGCGATCACCCAGCTGCGCGCCGCCGGCGCCAACCAGATCTACCAGCTGCTCACCCCCGAGCAGCGCAAGAAGGCCGACGAGCTGAAGGCCCAGTTCGAAGCCGATGGCCCCCGCCGTGCCGGCCCACCGCCGGCCGACGGTCCCGCTGCCGGCAAGCGTCGCTGATCTTCTTCCACCCGCAGGGCGCTCCGGCGCCCTGCCTTCACCCGCCCAGAGAGCCCGCCAAGCCCATGCGCCCCCTCGACCCCATCGACCGCAAGATCCTCCACGCCCTGCAACAGGACGGCCGCGTCACCATGACCGATCTGGCCGCCCAGGTCGGGCTGTCCGCCACGCCATGCACCGAACGCGTCCGCCGCCTGGAGCGCGAAGGCATCATCTCCGGCTATCACGCCCGGGTGAATCCGCTCGCCCTGGGGTTACGGGTGCTGGTGTTCATCGAGATCCGGGTGTCCAACAAGTCGCCCAAGGTGCTCGACGAGATCCGCCAGTCCCTCGAAAAGCTCGACGAGATCACCGAATGCCATCTGGTGACCGGCGATTTCGACTACCTCATCAAGGCCCGCCTGGGCGCCCTGGAGGATTACCACGACCTGCTGTGCACCCTGCACAGCTACCTGCCCGGCGTGGTGATGCAGCGCAGCTACGTGGTGATGGAAGAGCTCAAGGAAACCCACTACCTGCGGGCCTGACCCGCCGCGCAGCATCGACGGCGGCCCGGCCCGCGAAACCCTGCCCGACGCCCGCCCCAACGGCGCAAAATGACTGCCGCGGCCATCCGTCCGCGCCCCGTCGACTCCCCGCGCCACGCCCATGAACTACCTCGCCCACGCCTATCTCGCCGGGCCGCTCGCCACCGACCGCATCGGCGGGGTGATCGGCGACTTCGTCAAGGGGCCGCTGCCGGCCGGGCTGGATGAGGCCCTCGCGGCAGGCGTCGCGCTACATCGGCGCATCGACAGCTTTGCCGACGGCCACCCGGCCTTCCGTCGCAGCCGCGCCCGGATCAGCGACGCCCGGCGGCGGGTGAGCGGGGTGATGGTCGATATGTTCTACGACCACTTCCTGGCGCTGCACTGGCAGCAGTTCAGCCCCCGGCCGCTCACCGACTTCACCGCCGAAACCTACCGGCTGATCGCCACCCACCCCGCCCCCCTGCCCGCCGGCTTCATGCCGGTCTTCGAACGCATGGCCGCCCACGACTGGCTGGCCAGCTACCGGGACGCCGCCAGCGTCGCCCTCGCCCTGGACCGGATGGCGCGCTTCCGGCTGCGTCAGCCCAACCCGCTGGCGGGGGCTGGCGCCGAACTCCTGGAGGCGTTTGCCGGGCTCGAAGCCGACTTCTTCGCGTTCCTGCCCGACGCGCAGGCATTTGCCGCGCAGTTCCAAGCCCAGCGCTGAGCCCAGCCCGCCCGCCCCCGCGTGCGACGGGGGCCTAAACCTTTCATCGTCCGCGACCGTAATCGCTACATCGGGCCCACCGCGGGGCGTTGCAGTCATGGCCGCCGCAAAAACGCACGCCGCACGCACGGCACCGGTGCCCCCACCGCCCATCCCGACCACGATCGGGCCAATGGCAGCCCGCACCGGCAATCAAAATAAAGAAATCGTTGGAGAACACCTGATGACCGGCCTTTCATGGCAGTCGTTGAGAACAAGGCTGGTCGCCGGATCGCTCTGCGTTTCCGTCGCGTCGATCTGGATCGTGATGTTCGTGATCGGCAAGTATCTGCGCGCAGACATGGAATCGGCCATCTCGGCCCAGCAGTACTCGACGGTCTCCCTCATCGCCTCCGAAATCCACCGCTCGGTGAATGAGCGCAGCGCCATCCTGGACCGCCTCGCCCGGCACCTGGGCCGCTACGGCGACCTGCGCCGCGCCAACCCCCAGGCGCTGCTCGAAACCCAGGCCGGGCTCGACCCGCTGTTCAACTGGGGGGTCATCGTGGTGGATGCGGACGGCCTCGCCCTGGCCAGCGCGCCATCCTCCCTCAACCGCACCGGCACCGATTACGGCGACCTGCCGTTTCTGCCCGAGGTGCGAGACTCCGACAAGGCCGTCATCAGCCAGCCACGCGTGGGCAAACGCACCGGCGTCCCGGTCATCACCCTCGCCCTGCCGATCCGGGCGCCGGACGGGCGCTACCTGGGTGCGGTGATGGGCGTGACCAACCTCAGCGAACCGAACTTCCTGGATCAGATCAGCACCGCCAAGTATGGCCACACCGGCGACTTCCTGGTCACCGACGCCAGATCACGCACCTTCATCGCCTCGTCCGACAAACGCCGGGTGATGCAGACCGGCCCCGCGCCCGGGGTCAATCCGGTGTACGACCATTATCTTGGCGGGCACGAGGGCTCGGGTGTCGCGGTCAGCTCGCGGGGGGTGGAGGAACTGTCGTCGTCGGTCAGGATCGGCAACACCGGCTGGCTGATGCAGTCGGTCCTGCCCACCCAGGAAGCCTTCCTGGTCGTCCGGCAGATGCAGCAGCGGCTGCTCTTCTCGGCGGTGGCGCTGACCCTGCTGGCCAGCCTGATCGCCGGCTGGTGGGTGCGCCGGCAGCTGCAGCCGCTGGAACGCTCCGCCGTGCTGCTCGACGAGATGCGCCAGGGCACGCGTCCGCGCCAGCCCCTCCCGGTCGGGCGGGACGACGAGATCGGCAAGCTGGCCAACGCCTTCAACGGGCTGCTCCAGTCCATCGTCGACCAGGAAGCCCTGCTTGCCAAGGTGGCCGCCACCGAGCAGGTGCGCAAGATCCTCGCCCACGTCCCCGGCATGGTCTTTCAGTACTACCAGCACCCGAATGGCACCGGCGCCTTCCCCTTCGCCAGCGACGCGGTGCGCGAGATCTACGGGGTCAGCCCCGAAGTGGTGGAATCCGACGCCACCAGCATCCGGGAGCTCCTCGTCCCCGAAGACCGTGAGCGCTTCTTCAGCTCGCTCCGCCTGTCGGCCACCAGCATGGAACGCTGGCTCGTGGACTACCGCATTCGCCACCCCGACGGGCAGATCAAGTGGCTGCACGTGGACGCCATGCCCGAACGGGGCGAGGACGACCGGATCGTCTGGTACGGCTTCGTGACCGACGTGACCGCCACCAAGGCCCTCGAACACGAGCTGGAACTGCACCGCACCCACCTGGAGGAGCTCGTCCAGGAGCGCACCGAGCAGCTCGAAGTCGCCCGCAACGCCGCCGAATCGGCCAACGTGGCGAAGAGCACCTTCCTCGCCAACATGAGCCACGAGATCCGCACCCCGCTCAACGCCATCACCGGCATGGCCTTCCTGATGCACCGCACCGGCGTCACCCCCGAGCAGGCCGACCGGCTCACCAAGATCGAGGCCGCCAGCAGCCACCTGCTGGAGATCATCAATGCCATCCTCGACCTCTCCAAGATTGAGGCCGGCAAACTCACCCTCTGCGCCGAGCACATCCGGATCCCCACGCTGCTCGCCAACGTGGCGTCGATCATGCACGACCGCGCCACCGACAAGGGCCTCCAGCTGTGCATCGACGCCCCGGCCGACCTGCCGGGCGTCGTCGGCGACGAGACCCGCATCCAGCAGGCCCTGCTCAACTACGTGGGCAACGCCATCAAGTTCACCCAGCGGGGCAGCGTCACCATCGGGGTGAAGATCGAGGCCGACGAGGGCCCGCAGGTGCGCGTGCGCTTCGAGGTGCGCGACACCGGCATCGGCATCCCCGCCGAGGCCCTCGACAAGATCTTCGAATCCTTCGAGCAGGCCGACAGCTCCACCACCCGCGAATACGGCGGCACCGGCCTCGGGCTGGCGATCACCAAGCGGCTGGCCGAACTGATGGGCGGCACCGTGGGCGTCAGCAGCGCGCCGGGCGAAGGCAGCACCTTCTGGTTCACGGCCCTGCTCGACAAGGGCGCCGAGGGCGCAGACGACCACGACCTGCCGTCGCTTCACCAGGCCGAGGCCGCGCTCATGGCGATCGCCCAGGGCAAATCGGTGCTGCTCGTCGAAGATGAGCCGATCAGCCAGATGGTGGCGGAGGAGCTCCTCGTCACCGTCGGGCTGGAGGTCGATACCGCAGACAACGGCCAGCAGGCCGTCGCCAAGGCCGCAGCCAAGGCCTACGACCTGATCCTGATGGACATGCAGATGCCCAAGATGGACGGCCTCTCCGCCACCCGCGCCATCCGGCTGCTCCCGGAACGCCAGACCGTCCCCATCCTCGCCATGACGGCCAACGTCTTCAGCGAAGACAAGGCCAACTGCCTTGGCGCCGGGATGAACGATTTCCTGCCCAAACCGGTCGTGCCGGAACGGCTGTACTCGGCCCTGCTGCACTGGCTGGGGTAACCAGGCCGGACCGCCCGGCACGCGGCGATCGCCCCGGATGCCGCGCCGGACGCGGAACCCAGCGCCCGGCGCACCCAACAAAGCCACCGAACCCGGCGCCAAAAGCGCGAGCAAAAGCAAAAAGGCCCAACCACCTGAGTGATTGGGCCTAGACGCTTGAAACTGGTTGCGGGGGCAGGATTTGAACCTGCGACCTTCGGGTTATGAGGCTGATGATTAACATCAATGTTAATCGTGGCCAGGTGTCACAAGACCGGTCTTAAACGTCAATCAGATCATAATCTGTTGATTTATAAGAAATCTTTTAACGCCGCTTTTGTGACACTCTTCCCCGATTTCGGGAGCCGCATTCACAAAAGTTGTCACAACCGTCGTTTCAACCAACTGCAGAGGGCGCGACTATACCTTGACCGTCGGGTTAACGCAAATCACTCGTCGTGTTCTGCTCGGAGTGCGGCCCGGGAGGGCTGTACCGACCCTTGTGGCCTGTCTGCCAAGACCTGCCGAATGCCCAGGTTGCGGCAGGGCTCGGCTGAAAAACGGCGGGCGGCGCTGCGCGCCGCCCAGTGGTCAGCGGCTCAGTGATTCAGCGCCCAGTCACGCGGCGTCCCGCGGATCGATGACCGATCCGGTCTGTGCGCCCCAGGCCCGCGCCCGCGCAGCCATCGGCCGCTTGGGCCTGGACCGTCGCCCCGGCGTGGGCCTGCGTGCGGACGGTCTGCCTGATATCGACTGGGTCAGTATCCCGGGCCCTCAGCCCTTCATCTACGGGGACACCTACCACCAGGGCTTGCCCACCTTCGAGATCGCCCGATACCTTGTTGCCAACGCCGAGTTCCAGGCCTTCATCGACGCCGGGGGCCACCAGGATGAACGCTGGTGGCACGGGCTTGAACCTATTCCGGAGCCAGAGCCGCCCACGTGGGACGAACCCAACTCACCCCGGTAGAACGTCGGTTGGGACGAAGCGCTGGCCTTTTGCCGCTGGCTGTCGGCCGCAACGGGGGGCGGTGGTTTCTCTACCCACCGAGGCGCAATGGGAGCGGACTGCACGTGGTTGCGAAGGGCGGGAATACCCCTGGGGGCCGTTTGAGTCAGCTCAGATAAATTGCGCTGTTCATTCGGACGATGACGGTGATATCGGCGTTGGACGTACCAATGCCGTCGGTCTCTTTCCTCTGGACGCCACCCCGACACCGGAGGTGGTCTATGACTTGAGCGGCAATGTTTCTGAATGGTGCCAGGATGCCGATGGTAGCCCCACTGAAAACAAGCTCAACAGCTATGTGTCCCGTGTCCTGCGCGGCGGGGCTTGGGATGTCGATCCGGACTGCTGCCGCGCGACTTACCGTACCAGCCTCTGGCCCTTCTTCCGTATGAACCTCATCGGCTTTTGGGTGTGTCGTGTTTCCCCCATCAATCCGCGGGACGCCGCTTCGCTGGGCGCTGAAGCGCCGAGCCGCTGACCACTGGGCGGCGCGTAGCGCTGCCCGCGATCTTCAACGCCCCGACTTGCCCGGAAAATCCCCGGGCCAGAGCACAAATGCATCCAGTAGGTGTTCCCTCAGGCCACTGGTGTCACCATGGGCCGCGTGGGCAAGCCAGTCGCGCACGCGGGCGTCAAACTCGGCGAAGCTCAATCGCCCCTGGCAGTAGGCCTCGTAGCTCACCCCCCAGATGCCCGGTGGCAAATCGTACCTTGCGGCCCTTCAGCGGCCTGCGCTCCCGGTCGATCACAAAACCCAGCCACGGGGAGACGACGGAGGTCGGCATCACCTGGGCACTCTCTTCGTAGATGCACAGCCGCAAAGCGGCAAGCCGCTCGTACAGTGCGTGCGCGTTTCTTGCTATTGGAGAAAAGCGCAAAATCGTCCATATAGCGCTGCTAAGCGCGGCAACCCAATTCGCGTCTCACAAAAGAACCGAAAGGATGGAGGTAGTAGTTCGACCAGAACTGCGAGGTGAGATTTCCGATTGGCAGGCCGCGAGCAATGCTATCAACCTAACGCGAAATTCCTTGAGAACCCGCGCACTCCCGGTAAAAAATATATCGATAAGCCTCTGATAAATATACATTAAAAACTCGAAAAATTCGATCCTCAACCGCTGCTGGACGAGTTTTCCAAGTTCCTCCTCGACCCCGCCCTGATCGACCAAGTGCGCCGGCGCCCGGGCGCTTTTACCTGCGATCGCCATCTGACCTTGCCATGGATCGTGGCGATGATGTCCAGGATGTGCGCCAGCGTGCCGGCCGAACTCGATACCTTGTTCGGCTAGTTGAAGGACATGGCGGTCCGCGGTCGGGACGTCAGCGCGCATGCGTTCAGCAAGGCGCGGAAGAGGCAGTTCGAAACGACAGGGTAGGGTCGCATCCGTCGGTAAGCTCGCGCCATCGACATCGCTAAAGGACGCCGCGCGGCGGACGTAAAACCCACGTTCTCGGGGCGTTCCTGGGCTCCATCCGGAGGAACAGGGTAATGAATTACACATGGGGCATCCTGGGCCCCGGCAGCATCGAGAGCGTCCGCCGTGTGCGGACGCTGCAACTGGCCGCCACCACGCGGGACTTCAACGAGAGGGCGGTGCCCGGCCTCGGCGGCGTGTGGTTCGGCCGGCAGCTGTTTCTCGCCACTCTGGGGCTGCGGGTCGCCGAGCGGGCCACCGCCCGGGGCAGCCGCGCCGGCAAGATCGCGGTGGCCAACGCCATCGAGGCCCTCGCCTGCTGGCTGGCCATCAAGGGCGGGCTGCAGGCCGCTGAGCGCCGCGTGCGCGGCACGACGCTGCTGGCGGGCAAGGCCGACCTGAGCTTCCGCAGCGTGAGCCGGCCGGGCTTCTACGTCTCGCAGCCGATGCGCATGGGCACCGTCAATGCGCTGCCGGCGCTGGGCTTTGCCGACGCGGCGGGCAGCCGCTTCAGTGCCTTTGTCTGTAACGCCGACGGCGAGGCTTTCATCGATGCGGTGGCCGAGGGCTGCCGGCCCTTCGGGCGCGAGCTGGTGGAGCACCTGGCGATGTGGGTGTGCGGCGAGACCGACCAGGTCAACACCGAGGCCCTCTACCGGGCGCTGGCGCCGGTGCTGCCCCTGCCGCCGCGGGCCCGCGAGCTGCTGCACACCCGGCTTGAGCAGGGCGCTGCCGGCGAGGTGGCGGAGCACCGCATCCGCCGCGGCGACGCGCTGCGCTGGGTGCGCGCCCGGCGCAGCGGCGCGCCGCCGGTGACGTGGGACGCGCGCCCGGCGGAGATCACCCTGGCCGCCCACTGGGCCGACCTGCACGCCGGGGCGCTGTTCTTCATCGCCCGCGATGCGGCGCTGGTGGTGCTCGACGCGCTGGAGCTCGAGATCGCCACGCCGGAGCGGCGCGTGGCGATCGGCGGCGCGCTGCCGGGGCCCGTCCGGGCCGGGCTGGCGGCCCTGCGCGAGGCGGCGGCGGCCTTCCTGCAAACCGGCCACCCGGCGGAGGAGGCGCGGCGTTTCTGCACCGAGTGCATCGCGCCGCTAGACGCCGAGGTGCTCGGCCATCTGCTCGACCGGGACGGGCGCATCCTGCGCCGGCTGGGCGGCGAGGCCTGCCCGGGGCCGGCCTTCCGGGGCGGGGTGAGGGATGCCGATGACGGCGCCGATGCCACGGTGGCCCCCGACGACGCGCCGCCGGCCGATGACCCGGCCTGGCCGGCGGGCATCTCCCACCGCATCCACAACCTGTGGTGGCTCGGCCTCGATGTCGACGGGCTGATGGACGCCTGGCTGCTGCCCGCCACCGAGGAGGCCGCCCATGGCTGACAAACCCCTCTGCCCGCCGTCCCTGGCCCAGCTCTTCGATGCGCCGCCGGAGCATCAGGGCGTGTTTGGCTGGCTGTGCGGCTACTCGGCCGACGCCGACTTCCTCAACCAGGCGCTGGAGCGCTTCACGCTGGAGACCGCGGGCCAGCGCGCCCACCGCGGGCGCGTGTCGCTGGCGCTGATCCTGGACCCGTGCCAGCCGGCCCTCGGCCCGGTGGAGGTGCCCGGGCTGGCCCACCTGCCGCTGCGCCGTGCCGACCAGCGGCCGTTCCGGCTGCTCCACGCCAAGTTTGCGCTGCTGGGTTTCCGCGGGCCCGAGGACGGCGCGTGGCGGCTGCGGCTGATCGTGTCCACCGGCAACTGGACGCGCCAGACCGTCGAGGAGAGCCTGGATCTGGCCTGGTCGATCGAGGTCGATTCCGCCGAGCTGGCGGCCCATGACGGCGACCACGCCAGCGAGCTGGCCGAGCGCTGCGCCGACGTGAAAGCCGCCTGGGGGCTGCTGGGTTTCCTCCAGGGCCTGTTCGACCTGCGCCTGCTCGAGGCCGGCCGCGCGCGCCGCCACAGCGAGACGGTGGCAGCCCGTGACAGCCTCGCCGCCTGGCTTGCCCGCTGTGTGGCCGCCGCCGGCCCGCGGGCGCGCTTTATCGACAACCGGCGCCAGTCGCTGCTCGACCAACTGGTGCCGATGCTGCGGGCCCAGGCGGGGGAGGGCGCGCGCAACTACCTGGCGATGGGTTCGGGGTTCTTCGAGGCGGCTGCAGATGCCCGTGCCGGGCAGCTGCCCACGGTGCTCGCCGCCATCGTCGCGGCGCTCCGTGGGGCGGGGCTGCTGACGGCCTCGGCGACGGTCGACGTGTTCGTCAACCCGCTGGCCTGCCAGGGGGTGGCCGGCGCGGTCGGGGCTATCGGTGAGGCCGGCTGGTCGGTGCGGCCGGCGGCGACGATGGAGGCGGTCTTCGGGCGCCATGCCCGGCGCAGCCTGCACGCCAAGTTCCTGTTCAGCGCCCGGGAGCGCAGCAACTCGGCGGCCTGCGGCGGCGCGTGGGTGTATCTGGGCTCGGGCAACCTCACAGGTCCGGGTTTCGCCAGCCCGATGTCGGCCCACGGCGGCAACCTGGAGGCCGGCGTGATCTTCGCGCCCGGGGGGCTCGAGTGGCTCCGCGGGGGGCGGCAGGCGCCGGCGACGCTGGTCACCAACCTGCTGCCCCTGCAGTGTGACGACGAGTTCAGTGCTGACGCGCCGCCGGCCGCCGGCACCGAGATGCCGGAGCCGGGCGAGGCCCGCGTGGCGCCACCGGTGGCCTGGCTGGTCTGGGCTGCCCGGGGGGCCGATGGCCTGCTGCAGGCGGAGGGCCCGCTGCCGGACGAGCTGGCCGTGCTTGATACCGCGGGCACGCACTGTCCGCGGACGGACGACGGCTTTGTCTGGCTCGCGCCCCGGCCGCGCCAGGTGCGGCTGCGCTGGCAAGACGCCGGCCGGGCGCGGGAGTGTCTGGTGCCGGTGATGGACGAGTTCGGGCGGCTCGCCGCGGCCGACCTCGTCAGCCTCGGTTTCGACGAGGCCTGGTGGGCGCTGATGGGCTTCCCCGCTGCGCCCGACGACGACCGCCCGCCCGGGGATGACGACCCGGGTGACGACGGCGACGACGAGGGTGACGGAGGCGGCGGCCGCTCGGGCGGGGTGGCACCCTATCCGGTGCGCCAGATGATGGAGCTCATCGAGAACATCGCCGCCAAGCAGACCGCCCTGGCCCGCGCCGACTGGCCGGCCTGGTGCGCGCGCCTGGAGCAGACCCTGGCCCGGATCGCCGGCAGCCCGGTGGTCGACTACTTCCGGGCGCTCGGCCTCAACCCCCTGAGCCCGCTGCGGGGCGCGGCCTTCCGGCCCGATTTTGCCGAGGCGGACGCCACGCGGGAAGGGGAGATGTACGCGGCGGCGCTGGCGCGGGTGGAGAACAAGTGGGGCGTTGGTGCCTTGCAGGCGATCGGAGCGGGGGGGCGATGAAGCAGTGTTTCAAGGGTTGGATGGCGGTTGGGCAGGCGCTGGAGGCCCTCGCCGAAGCGAAGGGCCGGCCAGGCTGGCCGCTCAACGACGGCCAGTGCGCGAGCCTGCGGGGCATCGCCGCGCGGCTGCCGAAGAACGGCGTGGTGATCGCCGACGAGGTGGGCATGGGAAAGACTCGCATTGCGGTGGCCCTGGCCCGCAGCGTGATCGCCGCGGGTGGGCGGGTGCTGATCCTGGTGCCACCGGGGCTGGGCTTCCAGTGGCGCGCCGAGCTGCGTGACGGCGGCGTCGCGGCGCCCGACCTGCTGCGCACCCTGTGGCAGTACCTCTCGGTGTGGGCGCCGGACGGGCCCGCGGAGACACCCTGGTTCGAGCAGGACGTGGTGCTGCTGTCCCACGCCTTCACCCACTGGCGGCTGGGCCCGGGCTGCGAGCCCTGGCGCTGGGCGCTGCTGCCGGCCGTGCTTGCCTGGGCGCGCAAGGCTGCCCACCCGCGCAGCCTGCGGTGGCGCCACGAAAAGCTCGACGACAGCTGGGTTCAGGGCGCCGCGCAAAGCATTGTCGCGGCCGTAGGCAGCCTGCCGGGCTCGAACCCCGCCGCCCGCCTGCTCGCCGACCTCGTCACCCGCACCCACTGGCAGGCGGCGCTGGATGGCGCCAGCTACCGGCGCCACGAGGGGCTGCGGCCCGATCTCGAGCGGGTCGTCGGGCTGGGCCTGGGGGTGTTCGACCTGGTGATCATCGACGAGGCCCACAAGAGCCGCGGCGGTGACAGCGGCCTGTCGCGCATCCTCGACGGCGTGGTGCTGGCGGGTGACGCCGTGCGCCACCTGGCGATGACGGCGACGCCGGTGGAGCTCGACGTGGGCCAGTGGCGCCAGACGCTCCGGCGCATCGGGGTGGATGCGGCGGCGCTGTCGGGCCCCGGGGGCGATATTTTCGAGCGCTATGTGAAGGCCTGCCTGCGGGTGCGCCAGTCGCCCGACAGCCCGGCGGCGCTGGCGCACTTCCGCGGCACGGCGGACAGCTTCCAGTCGGCGCTGACGCCCTTCCTGCTGCGCCGGGACAAGCGCGAGGTGCCCGCCGTACAGGCCTTCGCCGCGCACACCGGGCTGCCCTTCCATGCCTATCGGGAGGAGCGGGAGGTCTCCGTCGACACCCTCCACCTGGGCCCCGCCTGGAAGCAGGCGGTGTGCGCAGCCGAGGCCTTGTCGGTGGTTGCGCGGGGGAGCGACGATTCTTTCTCGAAGCGCCTGCGCCTGACGATGGGCAGCGGCCACGGCATCGCCACCCTGATCGACCAGGTGCGGCGCGACGCGGACAAGGACCACCACCAGTTCGCCGCCGAAGTCCACGACGGTCACGTGGATGCGGGCGATGCCCCCGACACCCACGACGCCGCCTCGCCCGGCCCCGACAAGCGGGCGCAGCGGGCCGCCTGGTGGCGGGCCGTGATCGGCGGCGCCTTTGCCGGCGACGGCGACCCGTTGTACGAACACCCGGCCCTGCTGGCGGCGGTGGAGGCGATCGAGGAGGTCACCGGTGCCGGCGAGAAGGTGCTGGTGTTCGGGCGCTTCACGCTGCCGCTGCAGGCCCTCGAGCGCCTGCTCAACGCGCGCCAGATGCTGCGCGCCCTCGATGCCGGCGAGCCGTGGGCCCAGGCCAAGGTCCATGACGACGAATGGACTGCCGTCCAGGCGGCCCACCGCCAGCTCGGCCGCGCCGGCACGGTGGACCGGCAGGCGCTCGATGCGCGGCTGAGGCGCCAGTACCGGGATCTTGAGAGCCGCCGGCGCGACTTCCGCAGCGGCCTGCTGGAGGGGCTCGATGCCGGCCTGCCGGCCCAGGGCCGCCCGCGGAGGGTCTTCGAGGCCTTCCGTCAGGTTGTGGCGCGGGAAGCCGGCCAGCCCGACGGCGCCCTCGCGCTCGTGGCCCAGGCGTTGCACGAGCTGGCCGCCGGCGAGCGGGATGCCGGCGCGGCCCGGCCCGTGGCCGGCGCCTTCGCAGCGCTCCTCGACGCCGTCTGCGAGCCGCAGGACGACGACGAGGCGAGCGACCAGGCGCTCACCGATACCGCCGCCGGCGCCCTGTGGCAGACCCTGCAGGTGCGCCTGCGCGAGGAGTTCAACCGCCCCGAAGGGGGCTTCGCCCGGCTGATGTACGGCGGCACCGAGCCCCAGACCCGGCGCTTCCTTCAGCTGGCCTTCAACCGGCCCGGCAGCCACCCGCGGGTGCTGGTCGCCCAGTCGCTGGTGGGGCGGGAGGGGCTCAACCTGCACCGGGCCTGCAAGACAGTGGTGCTGCTCCACCCGGAGTGGAACCCCGGCGTCGTCGAGCAGCAGATCGGCCGCGTGGACCGGGTCGACAGCCTGTGGGAGCGGCAGCTCGGCGAGCGCCTCTGCCAGGACCCCGGCGAGGCGCCCTGGCCCCGCATCCTGGTGCGGCCGGTGGTGTTCCGGGGCACCTACGACGAACGCAACTGGGATGTCCTGCGGGAGCGCTGGGACGCGCTGCGGGCGCAGCTGCACGGGGTGGTGATCCCGCCGCGCGCCGGCGAGCGCTTCGGCGTGGCGCCCGGCCTGGTGGCCGAGATCAACGAGGCGGCGCCGCGCTTCTCGCCGATGCCGGTGGCACTGTGCCAAGGTTTCGGGCAACTGCTCGTAATTGCGGGCCAGGCGGCGAAGGCGGGCCGCTCAGCCGAAGCTACGTTCGACTACCCATCGCCGGGGTAACAGCACGCCCCCCGCTTGGCCTCGGGGAGCTTGAACCCTTCGAGGGCAATGCCTTGCTCCAGCGCCGCGTTGGCGGGGTTCTGGCCGGTGTAACCCTGATCGACGTAGGCCAGGGTCACCTCCTGATTGCTCATTTCCTGGATCGCCTCGGCCAGCTGGCCGACCTGATCCTGATCGTTGGCCGGGGTGACATGCAGTGCAAGCAGGTTGCTCAGCGTATCGACGGCGAAATGAACTTTCGAGCCCTTCCTGCGCTTGGCGCCGTCGTAGCCGGCTCGGGCGCTGCTGGTGGGGGTCGATTGCAGGGTCCGGCTGTCCAGAATGACGGCCGACGGATGGGACAGGCGTCCATCGGTCAAGCGCAGCAGCATGCGCAAGTCGTGCCGACGCTGGCCAGCCGTCGATCAGGAAAAGGATCAGGTAAGGCGCGACGAGAGCCCATTTTTCGTCGCTGACGTCTGTCGGGTAGGGTTTACGTTCTGCCATAGCCACTGAATCTTAAGGCTACGGCATGGTTCAGAATATGCTCTAGGTGCAACTTCAGGGCACCTCGAAAAACCTTGCTTTCCGAAAACTATGCAATTTTAAATCAACAGCTTACAACAGTTTTTCGGGGAAGTCAGGGGTTCTTCGAGGTGCCCTTCAATGCATCCCATTGCACACATCTCCCACCCCTGTACCCTATCGTCCTGAGTGACGAACACAGGGAGCGT
>NZ_CALAYQ010000103.1:0-1494 GCF_937894855.1 uncultured Zoogloea sp. | reverse complement strand
CGGCGAAGTAGCCGCTCGACTCCCAGTGCTCATACCAGCGGCGTTCGATCTCCGCCGGCTCGAAACTCTTGGCCAGTTCCATGGGGGCTGTCTTTGAAAGCAAAACGCGGATTATAGCGGATGCGGGCCGCTCGTCCGGCGGCACGGCTTGGCGTGCTGCGAGGGATTACAAGCCGGATTCGTTATCGAGGGTGTCGGCGATCTCGGCAGAGACGACGGGGAGCAGGGTGGCGCGCAGGTGGGCGGCGGCCTTGTCGCTGATGCGCGCGGCGAGCTCGTCGAGTTCGCGCGAAATGAGCTGGGGCAGCTCGGTGGCGACCCAGTTCTCGATGTGGCGGGCGATGGCGGTGTCAAGGGCGACCAGGCGTTCGGCGAGGTCGTCCGGGAGTGCCGTTTCGGTGGCGATGACGGGCGTCTCGTCGAGCAGCTCCGGCTCGCCGATGGCGGGCTCATCGCTGGTAGGTTCGAGGATGATCGGGTCGGCGTCGCCGATGAAGGGCTCGACGCGCTCGTCCACCACGTCGGTGAGCACCGGCAGGTCGTCATCGTCGGGCGCGACGAAGCTGTCGGGGCGGTGCATCAACGCGGCCTTCTCGATCAGGACTTCGCCGTCCTCGTCGTCGAGGGGGATTTCGAGTTCGGTCTTGGGATGGGAGGTCATTCGCCGCTCCGTTGGTTCAGATCGTGGGCGCTGAGGGTGTGGCCCTGTTCCTTGTAGCGCCGGAAGCGCCCGCGGGCGGCCTGACGCTCGGGGTCGGTCGGGCCGACCACCTCGATGACCAGCGAGAAGCGCTCGAAGCCGCCGGGCAGATCGTCGCCGAGGTTGATGAGCACGTCGTCGTTAGGCAGAGCTTCAAGGCGGCTGCCGATGACCACCGGGGTTTCCGCTGCCAGCGGCGAACCGGCCGGCACGTGCGGCACGAAGGCGAGGGGCTGGAAGCTCCACAGCATCTGATCGAAATGCCGGGCGATGTTGCCATCCGGCGCGAAGACCGACACCCGCCGCCCGCCGCCGCTCGCCTTGGCGGTGAGCACGCAGGCCACGCGCAGGCGGTCGGGGGCGTTGTGGTAGAAGCGGACGTCGGTCATGTGGGACTTAAGTCAAGATTTCCATTTATAGTAGATATATATATAATAACAGTATAGTACAAATCTTGGCGGTTTTTGTAAAACCATTCGGCGTTCGTACGCTTGTCGCTAAAGCTCTCGATGAACGCATTTAGGGGTGGTTTGGCTACCTGGATCTGCATTGTGCTAAACACAATGTAGACAAGCCCACTACCGAATGCCTTGCCGGTAAATTCAGGGTCTTGGTCCGTTCAGATAACCTTGGCCAGGGCTATCGAAGCTACCCCAATAGCATTGCCTGAGCCCAAATAACGTTCACGGTCAGGCTCTTGCTGGCCCACTGTTCACAGCCCCCGCTTTTGTGTAATTTCCTGCGTTTTTGGGCGAACGATGGAAGCGGGCAAGTTGATGGACATGGTCGAGGTT
>NZ_CALAYQ010000102.1:0-9131 GCF_937894855.1 uncultured Zoogloea sp. | reverse complement strand
TCGACCTGTCCAAGCCCTTCCACCGCCTGACCATCGTCGAAGCCATCCGCAAGCACCACCCCGGCTTCACCGACGCCCAGCTGGCCGACGCCGACTGGCTCAAGCAGAAGATCAAGGATTTCGGCGAGAAGGTGAAGCCGGGCGGCCTCGGCAGCCTGCAGCTGCAGCTCTTCGAAGCCTGCGCCGAAGCCGAGACCTGGGAGCCGACCTTCATCATCGACTACCCGGTCGAAGTCAGCCCGCTGGCCCGCGCATCGGATAGCAACCCCGAGATCACCGAGCGCTTCGAGCTCTTCATCGTCGGCCGCGAGATCGCCAACGGTTTTTCCGAGCTCAACGACCCCGAAGACCAGGCCGCCCGCTTCCAGGCCCAGGCCCAGGCCAAGGACGCCGGCGACGAGGAAGCCATGTACTACGACGCCGACTACATCCGCGCCCTCGAGTACGGCCTGCCCCCCACCGGCGGCTGCGGCATCGGCATCGACCGGCTGGTCATGCTGCTCACCGACAGCCCGGCGATCCGCGACGTCATCCTGTTCCCGCAGATGCGTCCCGAGTCCGAATAAGCCACCATCGACACCCCGCCCGCCCGGCTCCGGCCCGGCGGGTTTTTTCTACCGCCGCGGGTGTGACACAGGGAACGAATGTCACACAATCGCCACCCGGAGGCCCTTCAGCCCTGATATGTTCCCGCCGTTGGTTCATCGACCGTCCCCCTGCATCGCCGCCCCATGACCGAACTGAAGTCCTACGATTTACCAGAGCTGGAAGCGCTCGCCGAGCAGATCAAGGCCGAAATCGCCAAACGGGAAAAGGAAGAGGAAGAACGGGCACGCCGCGCCGTCGAGGAAGCCGAAGCCGCAGCCCGCGCCGCCGCCGAGAAAGCCGCCCGCGAAGCCGCCGAAGCCGAGCAGAAGGCCAGGGAAACCGCCGAACAGGCCGCCCGCGCCCGCGAAGCCGAAACCAAGATCCGCTACATGCACCCGTCGAACCGCGCCCTCACGTGGTCGGGCGTCGGCCCCACGCCCGACTGGGTCCATGCCTGGCTGGTCACCGGCGGCACGCTTTACGCCCTCGAAGTCGCCGCCGAGAAGCTCGCTCCGCGCCCGATCCCCGAAAGCCTGCGCCCGCGCTGAGGCCCGGCCTTCGCGCGCCACAAGGCGCTGTGCAATAACAAAAACGGCAACAATGAGTCGATCATTGTTGCCGTTTTTTGTACAAATCAGCTCAGGCTACCACTTGCCCAGCTGCTTCAGCCTGTCCTTCAGGCCAAACACCGGATACCCCAGCGCGTAGGCGCGCTCGGCGTGGGCCTTGGCTTCGCCGTACTTCTTCAAATCAAAGTAGGTCTGGGCCAGGAAGTGCTCGGCGTCCGGGTAATCGCTTTCCTTGTTCTCCTCGTACTTCGTGAGCACCTTCAGCGCCTCGTCGGGGCGATGCTCGCCGAGCAAGGCTTCGGCCAGGGCGAGGTAGGACTCGCGACGCTGGGGCTGCAGCGCAATGGCCTCCGTCCACACCTTCGCCGCATCGGCCTTCTTCTGCTGGCCGTACAGCGCGCGGCCCAGGTTGGCGCTCACGTACGAGAACATCGGCGCATTCCGGTTCATCTGCCCGTACGAGTAGTTGAACTCGCTCACCGCGGTATCGAACTTCTCGCCCCCACGCTTGGCGCGGCTGAGGTGGATCAGGCCGTAGCAGAAGTGATGGGGCCCAGGAATGCCCGACGGATTGCTGGCACCGCCGGACGTCTTGGGGCCTTCCGTTGCCGTGCCACGCAGTTCGAAAGGCACGCGCTGGATGTAGATCGAACCGAGGATCGCGGGACGGCAGAAATCCGGCAGCGCGTACCACTCGACGGGCGTCATCGTCACGTCGCCCGCCTCGGCCGGAGCCGCGGACAGGCCAGACAGGGCGCCCGCGCAGAGGGCGAGCAGGAGGGGAGCCTTTTTTATGCCTAGCATGATCGATTCGTTCTACGTGGCCGGACGCCGGTCCGGCAGCCGCTGGGGTTCATCGTGGGCCCACCCCGGATCGGGGCATGGCGGGCGACGCACGATCATACACATCGCCCCCCGCCGCCGCCATGACGAAAGCCTCAACCGGCCGCAGGCCGTCGCGACCCACCGATGCGCCGCACCGTTCCACGCAGGCCATCCACCTCCACCTCGTCGCCGTCCTGCAGCAGGTCGAGGATGCCCGGCAGATTGACCACCGCCGGCAGCGCGAACTCCCGCGCCACGATGGCCCCGTGGGAAAGATAGCCGCCCGTCTCCACCATCTGCCCGGCGATCGCCAGCCAGATCCGCCGGCCGGCCGCCAGCATCGAGATCAGGCCGCTGCGGGCTGCCTCGCGCTGGTTGCACTCGCGGTTGGCCGCAAGCACCACCGAGGCCAGCAGCGGCCGACGCCACCAGGGCAGGTCGCGCCGGATGCGCTGCCACGCGGCGGCGGCCGCACCACGCTGCCGTTCGCGCAGGGCCGCCGCATCGATCTCCGCCAGTGCCGGCAGCTGCGCCAGCACCAGTTCGGGCGCTTCGTCCCAGCGCGGGTTGCGGAGGTAGGTTTCGTACGGGCCGCGGTGGCCGTAGGCGTCGAGAAAGGCCTTGAAGGCAGCGGCGAAGGCTGGGGCGTCCAGCGGCCGCTCAAGGCCGGCGGCCTGCCGCGCCAGATCCAGCAGGGCAAAGCCCTGGATCGCCGTTACGCTCGGCTCGCCGCCGGCCAGCAGCCCGGCTCCGATCGCCGCACCCTCGCCCGGAAACTGCTTCTCCATGCTGTCGAGAAGCATGCTCAGGCTGGCCCCGCCCGCGCCCTGCAGAAAATGCATCCCCTCGGCCTCGCGGGTCAGCCGCAGCACGCGGTCGAGCTGCCGGAACAGGCCTTCGCAGTCGCCCGGCAGCGGCGCGCTGCGGATCTCCCGCGACAGCGCGTGCATCGACGCCACCTCCGCCAACCCCCGGCGCCGCAGGGCCGGCGCCCGGCGCAGGCAGCGCAGCGTGTTGCCCAGGTGTCGCAGGCGCTCCCGCCAACCCGGCGGGGCGACCTCAATGCACGGCTGGTGCCCGCCCATCATCGCGTTGAATCGCTCCGGCAGCAGCCCGATGGCGGAGCGCGCCTCCCACTGCAGGATCGACGCCTCCAGGTACAGCCGCCCATCGAACAACCCGGCGCGCTGGGCACCCGGCAGCAAGGCCTGGCCGGCCAGGCGCCAGCCGGGCTCCAGCAGGTCATTGACACCTCGCCGCGAGAAGGCCCAGTCCATCGGCGAGAGCGGCTCGGGCATCACCTCGCAGGTGTTGCCACGGGTCCAGATCGCCGGCTTGCCCCGCAGCGCGGGACAGGTGTTGTGGGGCCGGCGCGTGACGCGGCGGGCCTGGGTGAGCCAGAAATCGGCGCCGTCCCACACCCACTCGAGATCGTGGAACGGCGCGACGAAATCGAGGGCCAGCGCCGCATCACGGAGCAGCGCGGCCAGCGCCTCGGCCTGGGCG
Source organism: uncultured Zoogloea sp. (assembly GCF_937894855.1). Lineage (NCBI taxonomy): Bacteria > Pseudomonadati > Pseudomonadota > Betaproteobacteria > Rhodocyclales > Zoogloeaceae > Zoogloea > uncultured Zoogloea sp. Next base: position 5,643 of record NZ_CALAYQ010000102.1, on the reverse strand, counting down.
GTGTCGAGTACCGCCCGCGCCGCGTCGGCCGGCGCCACCGCGGTTCGGGTCGTGCCGCCCGCCGGCGCCGGCACGCTCATCGTGCCCTTGCCGCCGCGGTTCTGCGCGATCACCCGCCAGACGTCGGCCCGGTCTTCGGCAAACACGTATTCGTCGCCATCGGTCTCGCCCCCCACCAGGGTCTCGCCCAGGCCCCACTGGGCGTGCACGATCAGCCTGTCCTCACGGCCACTGACCGGGTCGCAGGTAAACGCGATGCCGGAGGCCCCGGCAGCCAGCAGCGGCATCACCACCACCGCCATCAACGGCTCGCCGGAGAGCCCGAGGCGGGTGCGATAGGCCGCCGCCGTCGGCGTATCCAGCGAGCCCCACACCTCGCCCACCGCCGTCATCAACGCAGCCACACCCCGCACGTTTAGGCAGGAGCGGTAGATCCCGGCGAACGAGGCCGCCGCCGCGTCCTCGCCCACCGCCGACGAGCGTACGGCGAGCGGCACATCCAGCCAGCCCCGGGCGACAAGTTCGGCGTGGAGGATCTGCTGCAGATCGTCGTCGTCGCGCCCGCGCTGACGGCTCCACGCCGCCGGCAACACGAAGAAATCCGGCACCGGCAGCCCATAGCGCACCAGCAGCCCAAGCTGCAGGCCCTTGCCGCCGACCACCTCGGGCGCCGCGTCGGCCGCCACTGCCGCATCGAGCGGATACATCTCCGGCTGCATGTTCATGACCGCGCTCCCATTCCGCTACACGCCAGCTCCAGCATGCGTGTCAGCTCCACCTCCAGCGACAGACCGTCTTCGGTCAGCCAGCGCAGCAGGGTCGCCAGATGGGTGAATTGGAGGTAGCCCGCCAAGAGCGCAGCCGGGATGTCGGCGCGGAGCGTGCCCGCCGCCTGCCCCTGGGCGATCAGCTCGGTGAAGATGCGATCCATGCCGCTGCGTTCGCGCTTGTCGGTGGTGAGCTGCGGATCGGCCAGCCTGAAGCGCACATAGGGCAGCAGGTAGCCCCGCCGGCTCTCGCACCAGCGCGCCTGCAGCCGGAAGAAACACGCCAGCCTCGCCGGCCCTGGCGCGGCCGCGGCCATCTCGGGCTGGATCTCCGGCCACACGGCGTGCAGCTCCCGGTGGAAGCGATGCCGCAGCAGCGCCTCCTTCACCGGGAAGTGCTTGTAGAGCGTGCCCTTGGCCACGTCGGCGGCATCAGCGATGCGCTCCATCGTCACCGCTTCGAAGCCTTCGGCCTCGAACAACGCCCAGGCCGTATCGGCCAAGTGGTCGAGCTGCTGCTGCCGCTTGCGTTCGCGGCGCCCGGGTTCGGCCGGAAGGATATCGGTCATGGCCGGCACTCCACCGCTTCCCGCATCCGCCTGCTCAACCGCTGAGTTTGCTCGAACATGCCCGCCTCCATAGCTAAACGACGATTAAAATTATACGTCGTTCACTATTTTTGAACAAGGCGGTTCACGCACCCAAAAAGCAAAAAGGCCCGGGCTTGCGCCAGGGCCTTTTCGGATATCGGGGTGGTGGAGGGGGAAGGATTCGAACCTTCGAAGGCAGTGCCGTCAGATTTACAGTCTGATCCCTTTGACCGCTCGGGAACCCCTCCACGGGGTGCTGCAGATTAAAAATGCCAACAGGCAGACCTGCTGGCATTTTTTGAAACCGGTGGTGGACCGAATGAGGATCGAACTCACGACCTCCGCATTGCGAACGCGGCGCTCTCCCAGCTGAGCTATCGGCCCACGTAAGCCGCGCATTATAGCGGCGGTTTTTTCGGCTGAAAAGCCCCTTCTTTCAGGTTTCGTCGTCTTCGCCCGATCCCACTGCAGCACGGCCAAGGCGGTCGATGACGGCCGACCATTCCGGGCTGGCCGGCGGGGTTTCGACGAGGATGCGACGACAGCCGGCGGAATCGAGATCGCGCAGCGCGGCGTAGAGATCGTGGCCGTAAGTGGCGGCGTCCGGCGCGGCTACAACCCAGCGCAGGCCGTCGGGCAGGCTGTCCGGACGCGCCATGCGGGCCAGCACGGCATCGCCGGGCTGGATGGCCGCCAGCAGATCGGCGCCCGCGACAAGTTCCAGCGGCGTACGCGGCGCGTAGTGGGCAGCCAGCGCGCCGGAGACCCGGGGCGTGGCATCGCCGCCCTGCCCGGCTTCGTCTTCGCCTCGCAGGCGCGGGCGACGGCCGATGACGCGGGCGATGTCGTCCACGCCGATGGCACCGGGACGCAGGATGACCGGCACATCGCGGGAGAGATCGAGGATAGTGGATTCGAGACCGACCTGGCAGGGACCGCCGTCGAGGATCAGCGGCACGCGATCACCCAGCTCTTCGCGCACATGGGCAGCGGTGGTGGGGCTGATGCGGCCGAAGCGGTTGGCGGACGGCGCCGCGATGCCGCCACCGAAGGCGTGCAGCAGCTCAAGCGCGACCGGGTGGTTGGGCACGCGCAGGCCGACGGTATCCTGCCCGCCGGTGACGAGATCGGGCACGTCCTCGTGCTTTTTCAGGATCAGCGTGAGCGGGCCGGGCCAGAATGCACGGGCCAGCGCGATGGCCTCCTTGGGGATCGCCCGCGCCCACACCGGCAACTGCTCGGCGTCGGGCAGATGAACGATCAGCGGGTGGTCGGAAGGCCGGCCCTTGGCGGCAAAGATCTTCGCGCAGGCCTCGGGGTTCATCGCGTCCGCGCCGAGGCCATAGACCGTCTCGGTGGGCAGGGCGACGAGGTCGCCCCGGCGGAGTAGCGCGACGGCCTGCGGGATGTCGTTCATGCGGCCGGCTGGATCAGTCGCCGCGCACGCCGATGGCAGCGCGGGCGGCCAGCGCCTTGGCGAGCACGTCGGCGGCGTCGCTGCCGACCACCGTGAAGTGGCCCATCTTGCGCCCATGGCGGGCGTGGTGCTTGGCGTAGAGGTGCAGCTTGAGGCCGGGCACGGCGTGGAGGATCGACCAGTCGGGCTCGCGGTAGCGGCCATGGGGCTCACCGCCCTCGTACCACAGCTCGCCCAGCAGATTGACCATCACCGAGGCGCTGTGCTGGGTCGTCTCGCCCAGCGGCAGGCCGCACAGGGCGCGCACCTGCTGCTCGTACTGGCTGGAGACGCAGGCGTCGATGGTATGGTGACCGCTGTTGTGGGGACGCGGTGCCATCTCGTTGACGAACAGCTCGCCGCGGCTCACGAAGAATTCGACCGCCAGGGTGCCGATGAAGCCCAGCCGCTCGGCGATGCGCTCGGCGTACTCCTGGGCCGAATCACGCAGGCAGCCGCTGGCGCGGGCCGGGGCGATGGACACATCGAGGATGCCGCGGGTGTGCTGGTTCTCGACGGTGGGGAAGCACTTCACCTTGCCGTTCTCGTCGCGGGCGAGCACCACCGAGACTTCGTAATCCAGCGTGAGCATCTGCTCCAGCACACAGGCTTCGTTCTTGAACTGGTGGAAAGCGTGCAGGGCCTCGGCGGCGTTGGTGACGCGGGCCTGGCCCTTGCCGTCGTAGCCGAAGCGGGCCACCTTGAGGATGGCCGGGTAGAGGCTGGCAGGCGCGGCGGCGATATCGGCGTCCGACTGGATCACCGCGAACGGGCCGTGGGGCAGGCCGTTGTCGCGCAGGAAGGATTTTTCGGCGATGCGGTTCTGGCACACCGCGACGGCCGACGCGCCCGGGCGCACCGGGACGAACTTGGCGAGGTAGTCGAGGGTGTCCGCCGGGACGTTCTCGAACTCGGTGGTCACCGCGGCGCAGGCGTCGGCCAGGGTGTCGAGGGCGGCGAAGTCGTCGTAGCCGGCCTGCAGGTGGCGGTCGGCGATCAGCCCGGCCGGGCTGTGGGGATCGGGGTCGAGCACCCAAACCTTGTAGCCCATTTCGTGGGCCGTAGCGACGAAGAAGCGGCCGAGCTGGCCGCCGCCGAGCATGCCGAGGGTGGCGGGCGGGAGGATCATCGGGTCAATCCTGGAATCAGATCGGGTCGAGGGTCATGGCCAGCACGCTGGCGGTCTGCTCGGCGCGGAAGGCGTCGAGTTTGTCGGCGAGGGCGGCATCGGTGGCGGCCAGCAGCGACACGGCGAAGAGGCCCGCATTGGCGGCGCCGGCTTCACCGATGGCGAAGGTGGCCACGGGGATGCCCTTGGGCATCTGGACGATGGACAGCAGGGAATCCTTGCCCGACAGCGCCTTGGACTGCACCGGCACGCCCAGCACCGGCAGGGTCGTCTTGGCGGCGATCATGCCCGGCAGGTGGGCGGCGCCACCGGCACCGGCGATGATCGCCCGGATCCCACGGCCACGCGCCTGTTCGGCGTACTCGAACATCAGGTCCGGGGTGCGGTGGGCGGAAACGACGCGGGCCTCGAAGGGTACGCCGAACTCCTTCAGCACCTTGGCCGCAGCCTGCATCGTGGGCCAGTCGGAGTTGGAGCCCATGACGATGCCGATCACCGGCGAAGAGGTTTGGGTCAAGGTGGAAGAGGCGTTCATTGCTTGTCCAGACTGTGTTCAGAGTGCGCCCGAAGGCGCGAACCGGGCGTCAGCCCTTGGATTTGGCGAGGCTGCGCTCGGCGGACACCACGGTGTTCACGAGCAGCATGGTGATGGTCATCGGGCCCACGCCACCGGGAACCGGGGTGATGGCGCCAGCGACTTCCTTGGCGGATTCGAAATCCACATCGCCGCAGAGCTTTCCGTCGGGCAGACGGTTGATGCCCACGTCGATGACGGTGGCGCCCGGCTTGACCATGTCGCCGGTGACGAACTTGGGCTTACCGATGGCGGCGACGAGGATGTCAGCGCGACGGGTGTGGAAGTTGAGGTCGCGGGTGCCCGAGTGGCACACGGTGACGGTGGCGCCGGCGGCGGTGAGGAGCATCGCCATCGGCTTGCCGACGATGTTGGAGCGGCCGATCACCACGGCCTCGGCGCCGCGCAGGGGCATCTCGATACTCTTGAGCATCTCCATCACACCGTTGGGCGTGCACGGCACGAAGGCTTCCTGGCCTTGCGACAGGCGGCCGACGTTCTCGGCGTGGAAGCCATCCACGTCCTTCTCGACGGCGATCGCCTCGAGCACTTCCTTCTCGTCGAACTGCTTGGGCAACGGCAGCTGCACCAGGATGCCGTGCACCGACGGGTCGGCGTTGAGCTCGGCGATCTTGCCCAGCACGTCGGCAGGGGCGGCATCTTGCGGATATTCGAACTTGAGGGACTTGATGCCGGCCTTCTCGCAGCCAGCCACCTTGTTGCGCACGTAAACGGCAGAAGCCGGATCACCGCCCACCAGGATCACCGCCAGACAGGGCTGGGTGCCCTGTGCGGTCAGTTCAGCCGCCTTCGCGGCGAGTTCTCCGCGGAGTTTCGCGGAAAGCGCGTTGCCATCGATAATGCGAGCCGTCATGCGAGCGCCCCTCAGGAAAAACCTGAGAGTCTACCACGACTTAGCCGTGATTCACGCACACCAGCCGCACGGCATCGGGCAGACTGCGGCAAACGTCGAGATAGTCGCCCCTTGAATATTCAACTACCCTCAACGAGCCGACCACCGCGTGTGGCGGCACTGCGAACCAGCTCCCGCGACACCGTCGATGGGCTTCGCCCGGTTTGCCGAGCAATCTCCCGCACCCCAACGCCCTGGGCGCGGAGCATTCCTA
>NZ_CALAYQ010000101.1:0-9122 GCF_937894855.1 uncultured Zoogloea sp. | reverse complement strand
TGTTCGAGATGGAACGCAACGGCGTGCTGATCGACGACTTCCTGCTCGCCCAGCACTCCGAAGAGCTCGGCCGCCGCCTCCACGAGCTGGAGCTGCAGACCCACGAGCTCGCCGGCCAGCCCTTCAACCTGGGCTCGCCCAAGCAGCTCGGCGAAATCCTGTTCACCAAGCTGGGCCTGCCGGTGGTCAAGAAGACCGCCACCGGCCAGCCGTCCACCGACGAAGACGTGCTCTCCCAGCTCGCCGAAGACTACCCGCTGCCCAAGCTGCTGCTCGAGCACCGCAGCCTCGCCAAGCTCAAGAACACCTACACCGACAAGCTGCCGCTGATGGTGAACCGCCGCACCGGCCGCGTGCACACCAGCTTCAGCCAGGCCGTGGCCGTCACCGGACGCCTCGCCAGCACCGAGCCCAACCTGCAGAACATCCCGATCCGCACGCCGGAAGGCCGCCGCATCCGCGCCGCCTTCATCGCCCCGGCCGGCCACAAGATCATCTCGGCGGACTACTCCCAGATCGAGCTGCGCATCATGGCGCACCTCTCTAGCGACAAGGGCCTGCTGGACGCCTTCGCCCACGGCGAGGACGTGCACCGCGCCACCGCCGGCGAGATCTTCGGCGTCACCCCGCTGGAAGTGACCAGCGAACAGCGCCGCTACGCCAAGGTGATCAACTTCGGGCTGATCTACGGCATGAGCGCCCACGGCCTTGCCAAGAACCTCGGCATCGAGCGCGTCGCCGCCGCCAACTACATCGACCGCTACTTCGCCCGCTACCCCGGCGTCGCCGCCTACATGGACCGCACCCGCGCCGAGGCCAAGGCCAACGGCTTTGTTGAGACCGTCTTCGGCCGCCGCCTGCACCTGCCGGAGATCCGCGCCCAGCAGGTCGGCCGCCGCCAGGCCGCCGAACGCGCCGCGATCAACGCGCCCATGCAGGGCACCGCCGCCGACCTCATCAAGAAGGCGATGATCGCCACCTCCGCCTGGCTGCGCGAGTCCGGCGTAAAGAGCAAGCTGATCCTGCAGGTGCACGACGAACTGGTGCTCGAGGTGCCCGACGACGAGGTGGCGCTGATCCGCGACCAGCTGCCGAAGCTGATGGCCGGCGTGGCGCAACTTTCCGTGCCGCTGGTTGCCGAAGTGGGCGTCGGCGCCAACTGGGACGAGGCGCACTGAGCGGCCGTCCGGGCGCCGGCCCCACCGGCGCAGGCCGCGCCCCGCATTTCTTGAAAGCCCCTGGATGTACCACCGCATCACCCCCCTGCTGCTGATCCTCGCCCTGGCGGCGTGCAGCACCTTTTCGCCGAAAAAGAAGGACGATAGCTACAAGCTCGAGCACTTCACCCCCGATTCGCCCTTCGAGCAGTCCTTCGACACCGGCGCCGCAGCCTCCTGCGAGGCGGGCCGCCGGGCGCTGCTCAGCCAGGGCTACCTGATCGACGAGAGCAAGCCCGATCTGGTGCGCGCCCGCAAGTTCTTCCAGCCCAACCGCGAGACCCAGATCCAGCTCACCTTCAGCCTGTCGTGCCTGGCCGAGGGCGAGGGTTCGGTGGTGTTCGCCAACGTCCGCCAGCTGCGCGAGGAGCTCAAGGCCGGCTCGGCCAGCACCGGCCTCAGCGTGGCCGGCATTGGCTCCGTCTCGCTGCCCTTCGGCGGCAACAACGAAACCCTGGTCAAGGTGGGCGAGGAGACCGTCACCGACGCCGAGTTCTACGGGCGCTTCTTCGCCCTGATGCAATCCTTCATACGCTGATGAAATCCACCTTCGCCGCCCTCGCCGCCGTCCTTGGCGCCGCCACCACCCACGCCGCCGACGCCCCCGATCCGGCCCGCTTCGCCCCCTGCGTCGCCGGCCTCAAGGCCGACGCCGCCGCCCGCGGCATCTCCGGCCCGAGCTACGACCGCCTCACCGCTAGCCTCGCGCCGGACCTCAAGGTGCTCGACTTCCTCGACTACCAGCCCGAGTTCCGCACCCCGATCTGGGATTACCTTTCCGGCCTGGTGGACGACGAACGCGTCGCCGACGGCCGCGCGATGCAGAAACAGTGGGCCGAGGTGCTCGCCAACGTGTCGGCGCGCTACAAGGTCGATCCGGCCACGGTGGTCGCGGTGTGGGGCGTCGAGAGCAACTTCGGCCGCAACTTCGGCGCCCGGCCGCTGCTCACCTCGCTGTCCACGCTGTCGTGCTACGGCCGCCGCCAGGCCTACTTCCGCGGCGAGTTCTTCGACGCCCTCAAGATCGTCGACGCCGGCGACGTGAAGGCCGAACAGCTCGTCGGCTCGTGGGCCGGCGCCTTCGGCCACACCCAGTTCATGCCGTCCACCTTCCTGCGCCTGGCGGTGGATTACGACGGCGACGGCCGCCGCGATCTGGTCGGCAGCATCCCCGACGCCCTCGCCTCCACCGCCAACTTCCTGCGCAAGGCCGGCTGGCGCGAGGGCGAACCCTGGGGCTACGAGGTGCGCCTGCCCGCCGGCTTCGACGCCAGCAGCGCCGGCCGCAAGAACAGGCAGGCGCTGGCCAGCTGGGCGGCGCGCGGCGTCACGCGCGTCGACGGCAGCCCCCTCAGTGGCCCGGATTCCGCCGGCCTGCTGCTGCCCGCCGGCCCCAAGGGCCCGGCCTTCATCGTGTTCCGCAACTTCGACGTGATCTTCGGCTACAACGCCGCCGAGAGCTACGCGCTGGCCATCGCCCACCTGGCCGACCGCCTCAAGGGCAGCGGCGCCTTCGCCACCCCGTGGCCCACCGACGACCCGGGCCTCTCACGCGCCGAACGCCGGGAGCTACAAACCCTGCTTATAGCCAAGGGCTACGCCATAGGCACCGTCGATGGCATGCTCGGCGACGCCAGCCGCGCCGCGATCCGCAGCGAACAGCAGCGCCTCGGCCACAACGTCGACGGCCGCGCCGGCCAGAAGCTCCTCGCCGCCCTGCGCAAGCCCTGATCCACCGCCATGACCGCTCACATTCCCGCCCACCCCGACGCCTCGCCGCTGGGCAAGCCCGTCGCCTACGCCGAGCACTACGCGCCCGAGCTGCTGTTCCCCATCGCCCGACAGGGCAAGCGCGACGAGATCGGCGTGGCCGCCGGCAGCCTGCCCTTCGTCGGCGAAGACCTGTGGAACGCCTACGAAGTCTCGTGGCTCGGCCCCAAGGGCAAGCCAATGGTGGCGCTGGCGCAGTTCCGCGTGCCGGCCGATTCGCCCAATCTGGTCGAATCCAAGTCGTTCAAGCTGTATCTCAACTCCTTCAACCAGACCCGGCTCGCAAGCGTCGATGAACTCGCCGCGCGCCTCACCGCCGATCTGTCGGCCGCCGCCGGCGCGCCGGTTTCGGTGAAGGTCGAGCCGCTGTCCACCCGCCCCCAGCGCCCGATGGGCTACCCCAAGGGCCTGCTGCTCGACGAGCTCGACATCGAGATCGACAGGTACTCGCCCGCGCCGGGCCTGCTCCGCGCCGACGCCAGCCAGCCGGAAGTCACCGAGACGCTGTACTCGCACCTCCTCAAGTCCAACTGCCTCGTCACCGGCCAGCCGGACTGGGCGATGGTGGTGCTGCGCTACCGCGGCGCCCCCATCGACCGCGAGGGTCTGCTGCGCTACATCGTGTCCTTCCGCCAGCACAACGAATTCCACGAACAATGCGTCGAGCGCATCTTCATGGACGTGATGCGCCAGTGCCGGCCCGCCAGCCTGTCGGTGTGGGCGCGCTACACCCGCCGCGGCGGGCTCGACATCAACCCGGCCCGACGCACGCCCGATCTGCCGCCGCCGCCCGACTTCGCCGAAATCCGCCAATGACCGCCCCCAACCTGCTCCAGCAGGACGTCGCCCTCGACGCCCTCAACACCCTGCGCCTGCCGGCCCGCGCCGCGTGGTTCGCCGCCGTCGATTCGGCTGACCAGCTCCGCGCGGTGATTGACGACCCGCGCGTCGCCGGCCTGCCGCGCTTCGTGCTGGGCGGCGGCTCCAACCTGGTGCTCGCCGGCGACTTCCCCGGCCTCGTGCTGAAGGTCGCCTTCCACGGCAAGAGCCGCGTGCAGGAAGACGCCGACGCCTTCTACATCCGCGCCGGCGGCGGCGAGAACTGGCACGACTTCGTACGCTGGACGCTGGAAATGGGCTGGCCGGGCCTCGAGAACCTGTCGCTGATCCCCGGCACCGTTGGCGCCGCACCGGTACAGAACATCGGCGCCTACGGCATCGAGATGGCCGAGCACTTCTACAGCCTGCGCGCTTACGACCTCGAAACCGGCAAGACGGTCGGCTTCGACAAGGCCGACTGCCACTTCGGCTACCGGGACAGCTTCTTCAAGCAGGCCGGTGCCGGGCGCTATCTCATCGCCGCGGTCACCTTCCGCCTGCCCAAGCAGTGGCAGCCGCGCACCAACTACGCCGACGTGGCGCGCGAGCTCGAGGCCCAGGGCATCGCCCAGCCCACGCCGCTGCAGGTGTCCGACGCCGTCATCGCCATCCGCCGCCGCAAGCTGCCCGACCCGGCCGAGATCGGCAACGCCGGCAGCTTCTTCAAGAACCCGGTGGTTTCGGCCGACGCGTACGCCCGCCTCGCCGCCGACTTCCCCACGCTGCCCCACTATCCACAGCCCGACGGCAGCCAGAAGCTCGCCGCCGGCTGGCTGATCGAACAGGCCGGCTGGAAGGGCAAGCGCCTCGGCCCGGTGGGCTGCTACGCCAATCAGGCGCTGGTGCTGGTCAATCACGGCGGCGCCCGGGGCAGCGACGTGCGCGCCACGAGCGAGGCCGTCCGCGGCGACGTGCGCGCCCGCTTCGGGGTCGATCTGGAGCCGGAGCCGGTCTTCGTGGGCGGCTAGGCCGGCGCGCGACAGCCGTCACGCCGGCACCACGACGCCGGCATGGGCGCCCTAAAGCTTTTCGGAGCCGTGCCGAAAACCGCACATCGTCCACGATGTACGGAGCCCCCTCATGGCAGCTGAAGAACGGCGCGGCAGCAGCGCCCTCACCCCCGACCTCGACTGGAGTCAGGTCCGCGAAACCGTGCTGATGCTCGAACTGGCCGTCGGCCAGATCGATTCGGCGCTGAAGGAAGGCAACAGCTCGGTCGAAGTGCTCACCGACTCCTTCACTTCGATGGCCGGCTACATGCGGATGATGGGCCAGGCCCTCGAATCCCTGCCCGACAACCCCGCCACCGCCGATCTCAAGTCCACCCTGATCGGCCACGCCAGCGAAGTCGCCGGCCGCGTCCAGCGCTCGATCATCGCCTTCCAGTTCTACGACAAGCTGAGTCAGCGCCTGGCCCACGTGTCCCACAGCCTGGAAGCCCTCGGCAGCCTCGTCACCGACCAGCGCAAGCTCTACAACCCCTTCGAATGGGTTGCGCTGCAGGAGAAGATCCGCGCCAAGTATTCCACCCGCGAAGAGCTCGAGATGTTCAACGCGGTGATGCAGGGCATGCCGGTGAAGGAAGCCCTGGAGCACTACAAGGCCGAGATGAAGGACAAAGGCGACGACGTCGAACTCTTCTAGACAGCAGCCGATAAGCCTGCTGCGCGGCCCGATCTCGCGACGGCTTCTCGGCCACCGTCTTGCTTGGCGCAAGCCTGTAGGTCGGACTTCAGTCCGACACCACTCGTCAATCGTGCGGCGTTTGTCGGACTGAAGTCCGACCTACAGGATGTCGGCTTGGGGCCGGATCGCCCGATCGCCCCTCTTTTTTGTAAGCGAATCCACCCGCTGCGCCATGTCGGCGGCAAAGGCGTAAACTCCGCGGCTTTCCGATTCTGCCCACCGGATTCCGCTTCGTCATGCCGCCGTCCGTCATTCATTTTTCCGACCCTGCCCCCGAACCTGTCGAAGACCGCCCCGCCCTTGGCCGGGCGATCGGTTCGCCGCCGCTGCGCCTCACCGCCGAACGCTACGCTGCCGAGGATGGCGCCCTGTCGATCGGCGACTGGGCCTGCGAGCCCGGCGCGTGGCGGATCGCCTTCCATCCGGGGCGCCACGAGTTCTTCCAGGTGGTGAGCGGGCGGCTGCGCATCGTGGATACCGCTGGCAACGCCCGGGAGTTCGGGCCCGGCGAGGCGGGCATCATCCCCGCCGGTTTCATCGGCACCTTCGAGGTGATCGAGCGCGTCGAGAAGCGCTACGTGATGCTCGACCGGGCCGGGTAAGTCGTCTCCAGCCAGCCCGCCAGGGCTTCCGCCGCCTGCGGCCAGGGGCGGTCCAGCATCAGCATGTGACCGCAGCCCGGCACCGTGACCGACTGCGCCCGCCACGCCAGAGTGGTGAAGAACAGCATCGACGGCGGGAACACCGCATCCACCCCGCCGCCCATCACCAGCGCCGGTATCGCCGGCCGACGCCCGGTGCGCAGGAAGGGCAGCGCCACCATCTCGGCCACCGCCCGGTCCGATTCGCACTCCATCATCGGCAAAAACTCCACCAGCTCCTGGTGGGGCATCTCCGGCGAGAAGTAGATATCGGTCATCACCTGGAAGGTCGCCTCCGTCGGCCGGCCCGACACCGCGTTGGGCAGCTCCTCGAAGAAATCCGGCCGGGTCAGCGCCAGCCGGCTGGCCGAACCACCGGTGCCCGAAGGCGGCACCGGCGCCATCAGCACGACGCCCGCCGCCTGGCCGCCGCTGGTGAGGTAGCGCTCCACCACCTGGGTGCCCATCGAATGGCCGATCAGCACCGGCAGCGCCGGCAGCCCCGCCACCGCCCGGGCCACGTCGTCGGCGTAGTCGTCGAGGCCGAAGTCATCGATGCGATCGTGCCCGCTGCTCTCGCCGTGGCCGGACAGATCCAGCGCATAGCAGTCGAAACCCCGTTCATTGAAGAAGGGCACGAAGTGCAGCTGCCAGCATTGGGCGTTGGTGTAGGCGCCGTGGACGAACAGCAGCGGCGGCCGGCCATTGGGGCGCGCGGACGGATGGTGATGGACAGCAAGGGAATGAACGGACATGGGGCGCTTTCGAGCGATGCGGATAACAGCCGCATTCTGTCACGTCATGCCGCCGCGCCGGATGACAACGCGGACGCCCGGGCTAGAATAGCCGGCCCAAAACCATAACCCTTCCGGAGAACACCATGAGCATCCACATCATCGCCCGCTTCACCGCCAAGCCCGACACCATCGACGCCCTGCGCACCCTGCTGCTGGGCATGCTGGCGCCGACCCGCAGGGAAGAAGGCTGCATCCGCTACGAGCTGCTCAACAACACCGCCGACGCCACCGACTTCACCTTCGTCGAGGAATGGGCCAGCCAGGCCGCCATCGACGCCCACATGCAGACGCCGCACCTGAAAGCCGTGCTGGTGGATTCCGCTCCGCTGGTGGCCTGCCCGGTGGATGTGCGCTTCCTCACCGCCGCAGCCTGACGCTTCAGCCCTGCACGTCCGACTGCCACGCCTGGGGGTCGGACTACCAAGTCTGCACCGGCGCCCGCCTAGTGTAGGTCGGACTTCAGTCCGACAAACCCCGCCTGAACAACCAGCGATGTCGGACTGAAGTCCGACCTGCAGGGGCTCAAGGAACGCCGCTCAGACCGTCGCCTGGGCCCGGTTGAACCACGCCAGCTTGTCGGCCAGGGCCACCACTTCGCCCACGATCAGCAGCGCCGGCGGGCGGATGCCGGCGGCGGCGGCCACGTCGGGCAGGGTCGTCAGGGTGCCGGTGACCACCCGCTGGTTGGCGCGAGTGCCGTTTTCCACCAGCGCCGCGGGCGTGTCGGCGCCGCGACCGTGCTCGATCAAGGCCGCGCAGTGGGCCTGCAGCATGCCTACGCCCATGTAGATCACCGCGGTTTGGTTGGGCCGGGCGAGGGCCACCCAGTCGAGCGCCGATTCGCCGGCCCGGCGGTGGCCGGTGGCGAACACCACCGACTGGGCGTGATCCCGGTGGGTCAGGGGAATCCCCGCATACGCGCCGGCCCCGCAGGCGGCGGTGATGCCCGGCACCACCTCGAAGGGCACGCCGGCTTCCAGCAGTTCTTCCAGCTCCTCGCCGCCGCGCCCGAAGATGAACGGGTCGCCGCCCTTCAGCCGCACCACCTGCCGGCCCTCCCGGGCAAGCCGCACCAGCAGGCGGTTGATGTCTTCCTGGGGCAGGGTGTGGTGGCCGGCCTCCTTGCCCACGTAGATGCACTCGGCGTCCGGCCGGGCCAGATCGAGGATGCCGTCGCCCACCAGATGATCGACCACCAGCACATCGGCGCTGGCGATCAGGCGCGCGGCGCGCAGGGTCAGCAGCTCCGGATCGCCCGGGCCGGCCCCGACGAGGGCCACCCGGCCCGATCCGCCGGTCGGCATGGCGAGGGGCCGCGCGGCATCCGGCGCAAAACCAGCGGGCCCACCCAGCACCTGGTGGAGGAAGGCGCGCAATGCGCCGGCGGCTGGCATTTCCAGACTGGCGGTGACGGGCGGCGGCATGGCGAAACTCCCGGGAATCATGACGACCGGAATCTATCAGCCGAGTCACGTTCTCGAACTTGACCGCTATCAAGGAAGGGGTATAGCCCCCTGGCGCAACCTGAATGGGAAGCGGGACTGTCCGCTCGTTGAGCTCATTTCAAGGGAGATGCACGATGAGAATGTGGAAAACCGGAGCAATCGCGGCGGCCCTGCTGCCGCTGGCCATGTCGCAGGCTTTCGCCGAAGAGGCCAAGACCACCACCAACGCCCCCGAGGCCAAGTATCAGTCGGCCGGCTCGCCGCTGGCCAATGTCGAGATGTACCAGGATATCAATCCGAAGGCCCCGCCGATGAGCAAGGCGGAGTTCGACAAGGCCCGGCAGATCTACTTCGAACGCTGTGCCGGCTGTCACGGCGTGCTGCGCAAGGGCGCCACCGGCAAGCCGCTGACTCCCGAGAAAACCCTCGCCGCCGGCACCGATTACCTGAAGGTCTTCATCAAGTACGGCTCTCCCGCCGGCATGCCCAACTGGGGCACCTCCGGTGAGCTGTCCGACGACGAAGTGGACCTGATGGCCCGCTACGTCCAGCAGACCCCGCCGCAGCCGCCGGAATTCGGCCTGAAGGACATGAAGGCGACCTGGAAGGTCATCGTGCCGCCGGAACAGCGGCCGAAGAAGAAGATGAACAACTACAACATCGAGAACATCTTCTCGACCACCCTGC
>NZ_CALAYQ010000100.1:0-50803 GCF_937894855.1 uncultured Zoogloea sp. | reverse complement strand
TGCAAGTGCGCTACCAGGCTGCGCTACGCCCCGACAAGCTGCGCATTATAGACATCGATAATGGCTTTGCCAAGTACTCATTAGCAAAATTCGAGAACCAGGTGCGGTGGTGCGGATGAAGGGTCACACCACCAGCGTGCCGACGTACTCACCGTTCGGCCCGTACACCACGCCGGCGCGAACGTCGGCGGGGTTGGGGTAGCCGGGGAGAACGGCCGGCGGAGTGCCGACGGTGAGCGTGACGGTTGCGGGGGCACCGACCGC
Source organism: uncultured Zoogloea sp. (assembly GCF_937894855.1). Taxonomy (NCBI): domain Bacteria; kingdom Pseudomonadati; phylum Pseudomonadota; class Betaproteobacteria; order Rhodocyclales; family Zoogloeaceae; genus Zoogloea; species uncultured Zoogloea sp. Next base: position 50,539 of record NZ_CALAYQ010000100.1, on the reverse strand, counting down.
GACGCCATCCACGTATAGCTGATAGCGGAAGGAGCCGGAGGGGCCGGTGTAGGTGAAGCCGCCGTCCTCGCCGATATCGAGCGTTCCGCCGCTTGGCCAGGTGGTGACCTGCGCGCGGATTTCCTTTCCGGCGTCAGCGGGGAGGGCGATGTCGTTGTAGAGGATGGACGGGCCGTTGTCGCCGCTTGAGGGGATGGTCTCGGCTCGCACGCCAAGGCCCGGCGTGCCGACGACGACAGCGCCGGCAATCAGCTGATTGGTGTCGATGCGGATGCTCATGCTGCGGTGATCGGCCCGGTGATTCCGATGCCGCCTCCTGCTGTCTTGAGAGCAAGGTGATACTGGGTGCCGGCGACGATCGAGGCGTGGGTGACGCTGGCGAGGATGCCGGTGCTGTTGGTCGTCAAGTTGGCGACCGTTGCGACCGCGGTGAAGTCCGATGCCCGGAGGACCGTCGCGATGATGCCGGTCAGGTTGGCTTGAACCGCGCCGGCGTTGTTCTTGAGCGGATCAGCCACCGAGAGCCGGCCGCCTGCTGCGGCAGCGGCAAGCGTCACGGTTTTTGAGAGGGCTGCCGAGCGGTTGCCTGCGGCGTCGTAGGCCCGGACCTCAAACGTGTCGGTGGCACCGGGTGTCCGGCCGGCAATGTTCGCACTCGTCCCGGCGCCGGTGGATGTCCAGCTTGAGGCGGCGTTGATCCGGTATTCGTAGCCGGTGCCAGCGACGTTGTCGGTTGCTGCTGGCCAGCTCGCGGTGTAGCTGGTGGAGCCAAGGCTGCTGATGGCGATGGTTCCAGCAAGCGTCGGCGCCGTGGTGTCGGCCGGCGGGGTGGCTGCGGTCGTGAAGCTGCGGGCGGCCGACCAGGCGCTGGCGCCGGAACCGTTGGTGGCGCGGATCTCGAGGGTGTAGGTGGTGCCGGCGGTGAGGCCGGAAAGCGTGGCAGGCGAAGCGCCGAGGGCCGCGGCCGTGCCGCCATTGAGGCGATATTCGTAAGCGGTGGCATCCGACGCGCTGTAGCTGTAGGCAACGCTGGCGCTGGTGGTTGCCGGGGTGACGGTGGCAATCGTCACCACGCCGGAAGGGGGCGTGACTACAGCGCCGCTGCCCGTGACGAGCGCGAAGGCGTTGCCGGCGCCGATGCTGGTGTGAAGGCCGGAGATCTCGGCGGCTGTCAGTTTCTTGTCGAAAAACGCCATCCAGACAAAATCACCCGCCCACGAGGTGGACATGTTCCGCGCAAAGCCGTTGATGTGCATCCGGTCGGCGGGTTTGTTGGACATGGCGACGCCGGTGTCGACGCCATCCATGAACAGCGCGCCATTGAGGGCTGTCCATCCGCCGGCGCTCCATTGCTGGACGGCGAAGGAGTGCCACTGGTTGTCGCCGACGATGTTGCGGATCGGGCTGATTTCGGTGAGCGCGCTGCTCAGGTTGCCGTCGTTGAGACCGACATTGCCGGTGGTCTGGCTGAAGCCGACCATCATCGCGTTGGAGGCCAGCGTGCTGCCGGGCAGGCGGATGGGCTGGGAGCCGTTGCCGCCGTAGCCCGTCATCTTGCTGACGACGATGAACAGGGTGCCTTCGTGGGCAACCTGGGTGGCGATCGAGAAGTCGGTGAAGCTGAAACCTCTCGAATCGGTACCCGATCCGGTGCAGCGGATGCCCTTGCCGATGGGGGTGTCCACCGAGCCGGAAACACCGGCATCGAGGGTGAAGGTGACGCCCGTGCGGGCGAGGTCCACGAGGGTGCCGGTGGCGGGATCAACGCCGATCAGCACCTTTACGCGCGATGCCAGCGGGTGGGAAGCATTCAGAGCCAGAGCCATGTCAGATTAAATCCTCAGTCCGAAAACCTTTTCGCCTGCGCCCATCCGGTTCGTGATGAAAATGGCGCAGTTGTGGGTGGCCGACCAGGCAGCCTTGAGTTCGTAGTGGTCCACCGTTCTGCTGGTGGTGATGCCAAGCCGGTGGCCGGTGTCGGTGACGGTGGGCGTGGTCTTGTTCCAGTCGAGGATGAACGCGCCGATCTGGCCCGTGCCGGTCTGCTGGGCACCGAAAACAATCCGGCCGTCGGGCATCGGCGCCGACCAGCAGTTGGACACATCCCAGCCGGCAAGGGCAGGGAAGGCCGAGACCATCAGCACCCGGGACGCGGCGAGATCATCCAGGGGATGAATGGAGCCGAGGAAGCTGCCCGGCGTGTCGTAGTAGCCGCCGATCTGCACGATGTTGCGCCCGACCAGATGCGCGAAGTGCTGGATCAGCGGCGGAACCTTGCCCGAGTAGTTGCCCACGGTGCGGGTGGTGCCGTCTTCCGACAGGTGCCAGATGTAGGCGTCGTTCACCCGGTACCAGCCGTCGCCAGGGACGCGGGTGGATGCGGTACCCGTGCCAGCCCGGTTATACGCCGTGATCGCGGGAGAATCCTGCTTGCGCCATTTTCCGGTGACGGTGTTGTAGTACCAGAAGGGGCATTTGCGGGATTCGATGTCGATCGCAGGCGCATCGTAGGGCGGCGTCCATAGGGCGTGGTCGTAGGCATCGTAGGCAACTCCGACCTCTTTGGTTGCAGCGTCGAACCACAGGGTTCGAAACGCGTGCATGCCCCAAGGGCGGCTGTTGGCGGCATCGGCGTAGAGAAAACCGTCGGCGCTGATGTGATAGGCGCCGGGGCACGGATCTGGCGCGTACTGGCGCTTGAGGAGGCCGTCCCTGGCATCCCAACAGTAGATGGCGTTGCGGGTCTGGGCGGTGCCGTGGGTTTCAGCGCCGAAGATCCACAGCCGCTGCCGGCCCTCGTCCCAGGCACTGCCAGCGTGGCCGGAAGCGTCGTAGATGGGGAGATCGGGCAGGGTGGTGAGCAACTGGAAACCGGTGCCGGACCAGCCAGCAAGCAGCTGGGCAACCGTGCCACCCGTTGCGTCCGGTGCAGCGACCGACAAGGATCGGCCGGCATTGATCGACTGGCCGGCGGGCACGGTGTAGGTGTCGTTAACTGGCGTTGCCATGGGTGTGGAAGCATTCCTCGAATGGACTTCCGGCCATTGTAGCGGAGCCGTCGCTAGTCTGATTGGGTAGTCCAGGCGGATTTACCGGCTCGATGTCGATCCGGCAGTGTCCGCAAAATCGCGCCCGGTCGTGCCACGCAAGGGTATTGGCACTTCAGAGCGATTCGTTTTCCAGCTATCGGGGGAGCCTCTGGTCCGACGAGCGGAGCACCCGGGCCGACAATCGTTGGTTGCTGGCGGTGTGGCCGAGGATTGAAGACGCTTCGTTTACTTTGGACGGGGAGATGAGAGGGTGCGTCATGGGGCGTGCCGAGGGGGTGTATCGACATAACTCTAAATTTCTGAAAACAGTAATTTTCAGAACATATTAAATAGGGAGTTGAAACCCGTGTTTGCCGCGGCGTACGCCTATCCAACGAATCCACGCATCGCCTCGGCAAACTCCGATGTAACCGTGCCGATAGTTTTTTGCCTCGACGCCGAGCGACACAACCGCTCGGCGCCACCGCGGACTTCAGCCCGGCTTTCGTGCCACCATGCCGATCAGCGCCGAGCGGCCCTTGTGACCTGCGCCTTCGGTGATGTCTTCCTCGTAGCTTGCCAGTTCCTCGATCGTCCAGTCGGCGAAGGCCGCGCGGAGGATTTCTTCGGTGTAGAGATTCTCGACCGCCGACGGACCGCCGGTGCGGTATTCGAGCTGCTTCGGCGTGTAGCCCTGCAGCAGGATGCAGCCGCCGGGCGCAGTAAGCGCCTTCATCGTTTCAAATTGGCGCTCCCGCCATTCGGGCCCGACAAACTGGATGAAGACGCCGATCACCCAGTCAAAGCGCCCCTGCATCGCCTCTGGCGGCCAGCCCGGCGCCAGCATGTCGGCCTGGATGAAATCCACGCTCACCTTTCGACCGGCGGCCAGGCGGCGGGCCTTTTCGATGGCGACGGCGGAGATCTCGATGGCAGTGACGTCCAGCCCCTGTTCGGCCAGCCATACGGAATTCCGCCCTTCACCGTCGGCCACCGACAGCGCCGTCCGCCCGCCTTCGAGCAGGCCCTGGCGACGGGCCAGAAAGCGGTTTGGTTCGGTTCCGAAGAGGTATTCCTCGCCGGCTTCCCGGTAGCGCGTGCTCCAGATGCTTTCCTGAGTCATGGCTTGTCTCCTTGATTGGGTGTCGTTGTCACGCGCGGGCGGGTTTCCAGAAGAGACGGATCAATCCGCACTTCGTTCAAAACGCGGACCGGATGCCCCTGCCGGAAGCTCGCCGTCTTGAAAATTAGAGAAGTCTAATATAATGAGCGTCCCGCGCTTGCCGCGCATCGTCCATTGAGGAGAAAACCCCGTATGAAGTCTGCCCACGATCTGGTTCTTGCCGCCAAAAGCCGCATTCAGGAAGTTCCTCTTGCCGACGCCGAACAGGCCATCCGTGACGCCCAGGTGCTGATCGATGTACGCGAGGCCGACGAGTACGCGGCCGGCCACATTCCTGGCGCCATCCACATCTCCCGCGGCGTGCTGGAGTTTCGCATGAGCGGCGCGCCCGAACTCGCTGCCCGGGATCAAGCCATCGTGCTTTACTGCAAGACCAGCGGCCGCGCCGCCCTTGCCGCCGCTGCGCTGCAGGAGATGGGCTATCTCCAGGTGCGGTCAATCACCGGCGGATTCGACGCCTGGGTTGCAGCCGGCAAGCCGGTCGCGAAGCCCGCCATGCCGGCATTCGACTGATTCAACCGCCCGCCCGGCGCGTAAATCTTGCGCGCCGTCAATTTTCCCGCACGAAAATCACCCCTGTTTCCCTGGGCCATGCACATCCACGGTGCGGCCACCTTGCTGGCGCTGACCGGGTACGGGCTGTACTAAATGGCCAACGAGGAATGGCGGGCGATCGCCAGCTAGGCGCACTGGCGGCGCATGTGATCCCGGCGCGCCTACTTTTCGGCCGCCGCTGACCGCTCACGCCGCCGGTAGTGAGCCACCGCCGGCGCAACCATCGCTACGCCAAGCAGCGCCACCAGCGCCAGCGGCCACACCATCGGCTTGTTCCATTCGGCGCGCATCCGCTCCCGCTGGGCCACGTCCACCCGCTGATATTTGAGCGTGTTGCGGATGATCTTGCCCGGCTTACGGTTGTACAGCCAGCCGTGCTGGAGCGTGTAGGCCTTTTCATACATCCCCCACACCCACGGCGCGTCGTGCTGGAGGATGGTCAGCATGCGCTGGATGATCTCGGCGCGCTCGGGGCTGTCGGGCATCGCCTTCATGCGCTCGAAGAGCCGGTCGTACTCGGGGTTTTCGTAGTTTGAGGCGTTCTCGCCCTGGCTCTTCACCTTGCCCTGGGGGCCGTAGAGCAGGAACAGGAAGTTCTCGGGATCGGGATAGTCGGCGTTCCAGCCCCAGTAGAAAAGCTGGGCGTTGCCCTTGCGGATCTTGTCCTGGAAGCGGTTGTAGTCGGTGGCGCGCACCACCAGCTGCACGTCCAGCTTGCGCAGCTGCTTGGTCAGCCAATCCACGGTGGATTTGTCGCCCATGCCACCGCCGGTGGTGTCGAGGTTGACCACCAGCGGCTCGCCGGTCTTGGCGTCGCGCCCGCCGGGATAGCCGGCTTCAGCCAGCAGGCGGCGGGCTTCATCCACCGACTTGCGGCGCGGCTGGCCGTCCACCCAGTCGTACACCTCGTGATTCACGCCCGATTCGTCGGCCTTGTAGCCGAAGATACCGGGCGGAATCGGGTGCATCGCCGGCACGCCGCGACCGTTCTGGAACACCGAGATGAACTCTTCCTGGTCGATGGCGATGGAGATCGCCAGGCGCAGCTTGCGAGCCCGCTCGCTGGTGCCGCCCACGATCGGGTCGAGCATGTTGAAGCCCATGTACATCACCGTGGGCGCCACCGAGGTGTTGAGCTTGATGCCCTTCTCCACCATCTCGTCGGACAAGGTCACGTCGCCCTGCCCGCCCATCTGCACGGCCTGATCGAAGTTGTCGGACGATACGCCGGATGCGTCGTAGTAGCCCTGCAGGAACTTGTTCCAGTAAGGAATGCTTTCCTTTTCGCGGGTGAAGACCACCTCATCGACAAACGGAATCGGCTTGCCGCAATCGGCCAGCAGGCCCGCGGCCTTGTCGTCGTCCTCGCCTTCGCAGGGGTAGGCCTCACCACGGAAGTTGGGGTTGCGGGCCAGCACCATTCGGGCGTTGGGGTTGTTCTCGCGGAGCATGTAGGGGCCGGTGCCGATGGGCCACCAGTCGAGGGTGAGGTTGCGCTCGGCCATGCCCGGCTGGGCGAAGAAACGGTCGGCCTCGACGGGCACCGGCGCGAAGAAGGGCATCGCCAGCCAGTACGGAAACTGCGGGTAGGTGCCCTTGATGTGGATGCGGTAGGTGTAGCGATCGACGACCTCGACGCCTTCCATCGGGTAGTCACGCAGGTCGATCCAGGCGCCGCCCTTGCCGTCGGCGTTGCGCTGCTTCTCGTCGGCGGCGAGCTTCGTGTGGAGATCCTTCAGGCCGACGATGTAATCGCCCATCAGCTCCAGCACCGGCGAATGCAGGCGCGGGTGGGCAAGGCGCTTGATCTGGTAGACGAAATCGTCGGCGGTCAGCTCGCGCGTGCCGGTGGCCGGAAAATCGCCCAGCGCGCGCTTGTCGGCGAGATCCTTGTCGGTCAGCGCGAGATACAGCGGCTGGCCCTTGGCATCGACCGCAAACGCCGGGTGCGGCTGGAAGCGGATGCCCGGCCGGATCGTGATCTCGTATTCGCTGCGGGCGATCTGCGCCGGGTCGGCATCCGGCGGCAGCAGCTTGCCGGCGGCGTCGAACTGGCGCAGTACGGGCATCTGCGCGGCGGCGGCGGTGTTCAGCTGGAACGGGCGCTTGAGGTAGTGGTACTGGAGCGGCGGCTCGTAGATCTGGTACAGGAAGGTGGCCTCGTCCTCGCTGTAGGACTGCACCGGATCAAGATGTTTGGGCCGCTGGGTGAAGGCGGAATACAGGATGTTCCGGCCGCGCTCGGCGGCGGGATAGGGGTCGTTCCACACCTCGCCGCAGCCGGCCGCGAGGGTGGCCAGCAGGACAGCGGCAAGGCGCCGGTATAAAGTGGGGCAATGGATCGCGCGCATGGGGCGAGTCTACCGGATCACTCTGCGGGTGCCATCGAAATTAGCGGCAGCACACGCTCCGGGAGCATCCGTTATAATTGTGCGGTTATTCACAGGAGACACCTTACATGGGCTTTCTTGCCGGCAAGCGCATTCTCATCACCGGGCTGCTGTCCAATCGCTCGATCTCCTACGGGATCGCCAAGGCGATGCACCGCGAAGGCGCCGAACTTGCCTTTACCTTCCAGAACGAACGCTTCCAGGAACGCGTCACCAAAATGGCGGCCGAATTCGGAAGCTCGATGGTGTTCGCGTGCGACGTCCAGAACGACGAGGAAATCGCCAGGCTCTTCGAGCAGCTCGGCCAGAAGTGGGATTACCTCGACGGCCTGGTGCACTCCATCGCCTTCGCGCCCAGCGAAGCCCTTGAGGGCGACTTCCTCGACGGCCTCTCCCGCGAGGCCTTCCGCATCTCCCAGGAAGTCAGCGCCTACAGCTTCCCGGCGCTGGCCAAGGCCGCGCGTCCGATGATGAAGGGCCGCAACGGCTCGCTGCTCACCCTGTCCTACCTGGGCGCGGTGCGCACCATGCCGAACTACAACATCATGGGCATGGCCAAGGCCAGCCTCGAAGCCTCGGTGCGCTACATGGCGGTCACCCTCGGCCCCGAAGGCACCCGCGTCAATGCCATCTCCGCCGGCCCGATCAAGACCCTCGCGGCGTCCGGCATCGGCAGTTTCGGCAAGCTGCTCTCGTTCAACGAGCACAATGCCCCGCTGCGTCGCAACGTTACGATCGAGGAAGTCGGCAACGCTGCCGCCTTCCTGTGTTCCGACCTCGCCAGCGGCATGACCGGCGAGATCATGTACGTGGACGGTGGCTTCAACACCACCGCGCTGGGCAACGCCGAACCGCTCGGCCAGTAAGCCCGGTTCTGTTCTGCGCAAAAAGGGCGACCCACGGGTCGCCCTTTTGTTTTGCCGATCCGTCAGGCGGCCGGAGCAGCCGGCTCGACTGGCTCCGGCGGAATCCACAGGCAGTGGCCCTTGTTGGCCTTGGCGATCTCGGCCAGCACCTTGTCGTGGCCGGCGAGCTCTTCGTCGGTGGCCCGCAGCACACGCAGGGGCACGCGCTCGAGGAGACCTCCGCCGGCGTCGGCATCGTCCTGCTGGGGCGCGGGCTCGTCGAGCATCATGATGAGGCTCTCCTGGCCGCGGGTCATCGCCAGGTAGACGTCGGCTAGCAGTTCGGCATCGAGCAGCGCGCCGTGCAGGGCGCGGTGGGTGTTGTCGATCTCGTAGAGCGAGCATAGGGCGTTGAGCGACGCCTTCTTGCCGGGGTTCTGCTCCTTGGCGAGCTTGAGCGTGTCGATCACGCTCGGGCAGATCGCTGTGAGCAGCGGACGGCCGAGCAGGCCAAGCTCGTAATTGAGGAAGCCCACGTCGAAGGTCGCGTTGTGGATCACCAGCTCGGCGCCATCCACGAAGGCCTCGAACTCCGACACGATGTCCTTGAACACCGGCTTGTCGGTGAGGAACTCGTTGGTGATCCCGTGCACCGCCATCGCCCCGGCGTCGATGTTCCGCTGGGGGTTGATATACACGTGGTAGTGGCGCCCGGTGAGCTTGCGGTCGAGCAGCTCGACGCAGCCGATTTCGATCACCCGGTCGCCGCTCTTCCAGTCGAGGCCGGTGGTTTCCGTATCCAGTACGATCTGTCTCATGCCTTGATGTCCTCTGATTCCACAATCCGGCCGGCTTTGCGCACGGCCTCCACGCCCCGCCGGGCCAGCGCGTCGGCGCGCTCGTTCTCGGCATGACCGGCGTGGCCCTTGACCCACAGCCATTTGATCTGATGGCGTGACGCGGCCTCGTCCAGCGCGCGCCACAGGTCGGCGTTCTTGACGGGCTCCTTCGAGGCGGTCTTCCAGCCGCGGGCCTTCCAACCGTGAATCCACTCGGAAATGCCCTTCTGCACGTACTGGGAGTCGGTATGCACCCGCGCCGCGACCGGGCGTTTGAGCATCTCCAGCGCGCGGATCACCGCGAGCAGCTCCATCCGGTTGTTGGTGGTGGCGGGCTCGCCGCCCCACAGTTCCTTTTCGTGGGGGCCGGCGCGCAGGATCGCGCCCCAGCCGCCGGGCCCCGGGTTGCCCGAGCAGGCCCCGTCGGTATAGATGTCGATTTCTTCCACTGATTCTCTCGTTGCGTGTTGTTGGGGTGGCGCGTCAGGGCCGTGGCGTGTCGTCGCCGGCATCCAGCCGCATGCCGGGCGATCCCGGTTGGCCGCCGGCTTTCTGGACCAGCGGCGCAAGCGCCCGCGCGCCCGCCTTTCGATCCCACTTGGGCATGATGAGCCGGATGCCCTGCACCCGCTTGATGGCATGAATCACATACACGCCGCCACCGATCGGCCACCAGCGGTCACCGGCCCAGTCGAGGCCGCGCAGGCGTTCGAGCCATTGGGGCTGCTCGACGGCCGGCAGGAAGCAGCCCGAGGCCTGGCTGCCGGTTTCAAAGCTGAGGAGCGCCAGCCAGTCCTTCAGTCGCCGGAGCGAAAGATACTGCCCGCGCCACGGGTAGCAGCCGGTCTTGCCGGCGAGCATCCGCTTGATGCCGAAGAGGCTCACCGGGTTGAAACCGGCGATCACCACATGCCCTTCCGGCACCAGCACCCGCTCCACTTCGCGCAGCACCTGGTGGGGGTTGGCGGCGAATTCGAGCACATGGGGCAGCACCACGAGATCGAGGCTGTTTGCCGCAAACGGCAGCGCCGCGTAATCGGTCTCGACGCCTACGTTGCCGGCGCCGGCCCGGAAGCGGAAAGGCATCCGGTTGGCCCGCAGGAAGTCGAACTCGGGCAAGCCGAGCTGGACCGCGTTGTAGCCGAAGATGTCCGCCACCTGCGCGTCGAAGCGCGCTGCTTCCCACGCCATCACGTAGCGCCCCAGCGGGGTGTCGAGCCACGCGTGGAGGCCGGGGAAGGATTCGGAATCTCTCATTGGGCAGTGCAGGAATAAGGAACGCCCGACGACGGGGTACAATCGCCGGATGCAGATTATCCCTCTTCCCGCGTTCAGCGATAACTATATCTGGCTGCTTCGCAGCGGTCGTCACGCCGCCGTGGTCGATCCGGGCGATGCCGCGCCGGTTCTCCGCCATCTTGCCGACGAGGGCCTGACCCTCGTGGCGATTCTCGTCACCCATCACCACCCCGATCACGTGGGCGGCATCGAGGCGATCCTCGATGCGCATCCGGTGCCGGTCTTCGGCCCCGCGATGGAAGACATCGCCGGCATCACCCATCCGGTGAGCCAGGACGACGAGGTGTTGCTGCCCGAACTCGGCGCCGAATTCCGCGTGCTCGATCTGCCCGGCCATACCGCCGGTCATGTGGGCTACTACGGCGAAGGCGCCCTGTTCTGTGGCGACACGCTGTTCGCGGCTGGTTGCGGCCGGTTGTTCGAAGGCACGCCGGCCCAGATGTACGATTCCCTCGGCAAGCTGGCCGCCCTGCCTGGCGATACGCAGGTCTATTGCACCCACGAATACACCCTGTCGAACCTGGCTTTTGCGGCCGCGGTCGAGCCGTCCAACGCGGCCATCACCGAACGCATCGCCAGCAGCCAGGCCCTGCGCGCGGCCGGTACGCCGACGGTGCCGTTTCTGCTTGAGGGCGAGCTTCTGACCAATCCGTTCCTGCGCAGCGCTGAGCCTGAAGTCATTGCGCAGGCCCAGGTTCAGGCCGGGCATGCGCTCAAGACGCCGGTCGAGGTGTTCGCGGCGATCCGCGAGTGGAAAAACCGCTTCTGATGGTCGCCTGACTCAGGCCACCGATTCGATGGGCGTCGCCGAGATGCGGTTACGCCCGGACTGCTTGGCTCCGTAGAGCGCGTCGTCGGCGCGCTTGAGCAGACCGGCCGAGTCGGCCTCGCCCCGCGGGGGGATCATCGACGCCACACCGATGCTCACTGTCACCACGCCGTTGGGCGTGAAACGGTGGGTGATGCGCAGGCCTTCGACGGCGCTGCGCATGACCTCGGCCACCCGCAGCGCGCCGGGCAGATCGGTGTCGGGCAGGATCGCGGCAAACTCCTCGCCGCCGTAGCGCGACACAAGGTCGGCCGGGCGACGCAGGGCCGATTGCAGCGTGCGCGCCACCGCCTTCAGGCATTCGTCTCCCACCTGGTGGCCGTAGCCGTCGTTGAACTGCTTGAAGTGATCGACGTCGCACAGCAGGATCGACAGGGGCTTGGCCTGACGGCCCGAGCGGCGCCATTCGCGCAGCAGGATCTCGTCGAACTGGCGACGGTTCGAGATGCCGGTGAGCCCGTCGAGGGACGACAGCCGGGTGAGTTCCTGGTTGGCGTCGTCGAGCTTGCGGGTCAGCACCAGCAGCGAATAACGCATCTGGGCGATCCGCTGCATGGCTTTCACCTTGGCGGCGAGCACCGTCTCGGACACCGGTTTGATGAGGTAGTCGTCACCGCCGACGCTGATGCCCTTTTCGAGATCGGCATCGCTGGTGCGGGCGGTGAGAAAGATGATCGGCGTCCATTCGCCGGCCTGTTCGAGCTGGCGGATGCGCCGCGCGACCTCGAAACCGTCCATCCCCGGCATGATGATGTCGAGCAGGATCAGATCGGGCCGTTCGGCCTTGAAGAGTTCGATGCCCCGCTCGCCATCCCGGGCCAGGATGGGTTCAATCCCCATCTTGCGTAACTGATGAGACACCAGCGTCGCACTTGTCAGCGTGTCCTCGATCAGTAGCGCTTTCACTGGATTCCCGGGAAATTGATTCGTAAGGCCGTTGAATCGGATGGCTCGGCGGCTGCCACGCAGCCAAGGGCATACTTTAACGGATTCCCGACATCCGTCGAAGCCTCTTTGTATCGGGTGTGATGTGATTCGCGCGGCTTTGCCGGTTTGACCCTGGCTGCCGCGGGCAGCTAAAATCCGCCCTTTGGTTCCGCGCGACAAAGCCTGATGTTTCCGAGAGTTATCGCGCTATTCCTGTCGCTCCTGGGTGCCACCCCCTTGCTGGCTCAGGAGGCGGACGGATTTGCGCCGCGTTTTGTCAGCTCGATCCCTCTTTTTGAGGACGAGAGCGCCCAGCCTCCGAAGGTTTTCGAGATCCGGGAGCAGCACGTCCGGGTTCCCACCGTCGATCTCACCGTCGAGACGGACGACCTCTGGGAGCGCATCCGCCGCGGTTTCTCGATGCCGGATCTGAACACCGATCTCGTCACCGACCGGCAGATCTACTACATCAACCGCCCGGGCGCCCTGCGCCAGATCTTCACCCGCGGTCAGCGTTACCTCTACTACATCGTCGAAGAACTCGAGCGTCGCGGCATGCCCACCGAGCTTGCGCTGCTGCCGATGGTCGAGAGCGCGTTCAATCCGATGGCGCTGTCGTCGGCCCAGGCCTCGGGCCTGTGGCAGTTCATCCCGTCCACCGGCAAGAGCTACCGGCTCGAACAGAACTGGTGGGTGGACGAACGACGCGACGTGATCGCCTCCACCAACGCCGCCCTCGATTACCTCCAGACCATCTACGAGATGCACGGCGACTGGCAGCTGGCGCTGGCCTCGTACAACTGGGGCGAAGGCGCCGTGGGCCGTGCGGTGGCCAAGAACAAGGCGGCCGGCCTGCCGGCGGAATACCAGTACCTCAACATGCCGGGCGAGACCCGCTACTACGTACCCAAGCTGCAGGCGCTGAAGAACATCATCGCCCAGCCGGAGCTCTTCGGCATCACCCTGCCGGCGATCCCCAACCGGCCCTACTTCGTCACCGTCGAGAGCCGTGTTCCGCTCGATCTTGCCACCGCGGCGCGGCTGGCCGAAACGCCGGTCGACGAGATACTCGCCCTCAATCCCGGCTACAAGCGGCCGATCCTGCCCACGGCCGGCCCGCAGTCGCTGGTGGTGCCCGCCGAGAAGCTCGAAGCCTTCCTGATCAACCTGCAGCGGCACGATCCGGCCAACGCCAGCTGGAAGACCTACGAGCTGCAGGAAGGCGAAGGCCTCGAAGGCGTGGCCGACCGGCTGGGCATTTCCGCCAGCCGCCTGCGCCAGGTCAATGGTTTGTCGCCGCGGGCGCGTATTGGCACCGGCTACACGCTCATCGTGCCCTCCGAGAGCGAAGGCGACCGGATCAGCCTGGCGAGCCTGATGCCCAACCGGCCCCAGGCCGGCGCGGTCGAGCCCCCTCCCCCGCCTCCACCCCGGGCGCTGGTCCAGCGGACCACCATGCGCGGCAAGAACGGCAAGCAGATCGTCATCGAGCGCAAGATCGCGGTTGCGGCCGAGCCCGCTCCCGCCGCGCGTCAGAAAGGCGGCAAGCCCGAGAAGGCCGCGCCGCCTGCAAAGCCCGCGCCGGGCAAGGCTGCTGCTGGCAAGTCCGCCGAGCCCCCCAAGGCCGCGGCAAAGCCTTCGGCGCCCGCCAGGAAGCATCGCTGAAAGCCGCCTGCCGCAAGCTTGTAAAACAAAACGCCCGATGGACTCCATCGGGCGTTCTGCTTTCAAGGCGCTGATGCCGCCGTGTCAGGCGCTCGCCGGGATCAGGAAGTCATCGGAGATCCGGCAGCCCAGATCGAAGATGCTGTCCCGGAACTCCTCGAGATAGTTGCGCAGCCCCAGTTCGAAGATCCGCTCGATCCGGCCGAAGCGCAGGTGCGCCTCAAGCTCGCCAGCCATGCGTTCGGTTTCGGCCGAACGGGAGTTGGCGACGCGGCCAAGGTTGGAATACACCTCCTTCATGCAGCGGGCCAGCGAGCGCGGCATGTCGGCCCGCAGGATCAGCAGCTCGGCCACCCGCAGCGGGGTGATGTGATCGCGATAGACCTTGCGATACACCTCGAAGGCCGACACCGAGCGCAGCAGCGCGCTCCACTGGTAGTAGTCGGTGCTCTCCACGTCGCTCTCGGAGCCGGGCAGCAGGTTGAGGTACTTCACCTCGAGGATGCGCGCGGTGTTGTCGGCGCGCTCGAGGAAAGTCCCCAGCCGGATGAAGCGCAGGGCTTCGTCCTGCAACATGGTGCCGATGGTTACGCCGCGGGACAGGTGCGAGCGGTACTTCACCCACTCGAAGAAGGCGCCCGGGCCGGTCTCCATCATCTTGGCCATGGAGAAGTCACGCATCTTCAGCCAGGTGGCGTTGGAGGTCTCCCACAGCTCGGAGGTGAGCGTGCCGCGCACGGCGTGGGCGTTCTCGCGGGTGGCCCGCAGGCAGCGGTAGATGCTGCCGGGGTTGTCCCGGTCGAAGATCATGAACTCGAGCACGGCCTCGGTGGTGAAGGCGGGATGCTTGGCATGGAAGGTGTCCTGCAGCTCCATGATCTTCAGCATCCCGGCCCACATGGCTTCCACTTCCTGCCCGTTCTGGGGAAGGAGGCTCAGGCGGTAGGTTACGTCGAGGATGCGCGCGGTGTTCTCGGCGCGCTCCATGTAGCGTGCCATCCAGAAAAGATGGTCGGCGGTGCGGCTCAGCATGTCAGGCCTCCAGTACCCAGGTGTCTTTGGTGCCCCCGCCCTGCGAGGAGTTCACCACCAGCGATCCTTCGCGCAGTGCGACGCGGGTCAGCCCGCCCGGCACCAGGCGCATTTCGCTGCCCGAGAGCACGAAGGGACGCAGATCCAGGTGTCGGGGCGCAACGCCGCTCTCGACGAAGGTCGGACAATTCGAAAGGGCCAGCGTGGGCTGGGCGATGTACTTCTCGGGGTTGGCCACGAGGTACTTGCGGAAGGTCTCGATCTGCTCCTTGGTGGAGGCCGGGCCGACCAGCATGCCGTAGCCACCGGCGCCGTGGACTTCCTTCACCACCAGCTCGGGCAGGTGCGCCAGGGTGTAGGCCAGGTCTTCCGGCTTGCGGCACATGTAGGTGGGCACGTTGTTGAGGATCGGCTCCTCGCCGAGATAGAAGCGGATCATCTCGGGCACATAGGGGTAGATCGACTTGTCGTCGGCCACGCCGGTGCCGATGGCGTTGGAGAGCGTCACCCGTCCGGCGCGGTAGGCATTGAGCAGGCCCGGCACACCGATCATCGAATCCTTGCGGAAGGCGGTGGGATCGAGGAAGTCGTCATCCACGCGGCGGTAGATCACGTCCACCCGGCGCGGGCCCTGGGTGGTGCGCATGAAGACCTGATCGTCGCGCACGAACAGATCCTGGCCTTCGACCAGCTCGACGCCCATCTGCTGGGCGAGGAAGGCGTGCTCGAAGTAGGCGCTGTTGTAGGCGCCCGGCGTCATCACGACCACCGTCGGATCATCCACGCCCTTGGGCGCGACGCTGCGCAGGGTGTGCAGCAGCATGTCCGGATAGTGCTCGACCGGCGCGATGCGGTGACGAGCGAACAGCTCGGGAAACAGCCGCATCATCATCCGGCGGTCTTCGAGCATGTACGACACGCCCGACGGCACCCGCAGGTTGTCTTCCAGCACGTAGAACTCACCGGCGCCGGCGCGCACCACGTCCACCCCGGCGATGTGCGCATAGACGTTGCACGGCACATCCACGCCCTGCATTTCGGGGCGGTACTGAGCGTTGTTGAGCACCTGCTCCTTGGGGATGCGCCCGGCCTTCAGGATTTCCTGGTCGTGGTAGATGTCGTGGATGAAGGCGTTGAGCGCCTTGACCCGCTGGCGCATCCCGGCCTCGAGGCCCTTCCATTCCTGGGCGGGAATGATGCGCGGGATGATGTCGAAGGGAATCAGACGCTCGGTTCCGGATTCTTCACCGTACACCGCGAAGGTGATGCCGTAGCGATGGAACAGGGAGTCGGCCTCCGCACGCTTACGCGCGATTCGGTCAGCCGGAGTGTCGCTGAGCCACTTGGCGTATGCCGCGTAATGCTCACGAACGCTCCCGTCGTCCGCAGTCATTTCATTGAAGAATTTTGTGATGGCCATCTCTGTGCCCTGTCATGTTGTGAGGCGGAAATACCACTTTTTGTGTAGCTAGAAGCGTGCCAAGAAAAAAGTCGAGATAAAACCAAAATTCATCCCCCTATTCGGGGCTGTCCTGCACCGCTTTGGTGCCACCGCACCGGCATGGGGAATCGAGGCGCTGCATCTCGGTGCGTGACCGTCGGCGCTTGCCGTCCGGGTAAGGGGAGCGCATCCGGCATCCGAGCGACACGGACGCGTGTGCCGGGGTGCCAAATCTGTATCGTCACGTTCGAAAAATCTATTTCTTTAGTTATAGGTTCACTCGTTACAATCCCGCCTGCAGACTGGGATTTCCCCATTTTGTGAAATCCCCCCCGCAAACGTTCCACCGCCCAAGTCCGTCCATCTTGCCGACCGCTTCGCCGCCGTTCTTCAGTCGTCTCAGACGCAGCCTCCATGAGCTTCCGATCAAGCACCAGGTGGTGCTGATTGCCTTTGTGACGACCTCGCTCGCGCTGATCGTCGCGCTGCTGTGTCTCGTCGTGGGCGAAGTGGACGCCGCAGCCGACGCACGCCACGAGAGTGCCGAGCGGCTCACGCGCCTCGTCGGTCTGCACACCAGCGATGCCCTGCTGCGCGGCGCGCCGGCCGAGGCTGCCGAGATGCTGGCCGTGCTGGGCGCCGACCGGGACGTAATCGCCGTCACCATCCACGATGCCGCCGGCGGCGAGTTCGCCCGCTACCGCAGCCCGCTGGCCAACCACGCCGACTTCCTCTCCGCCATCGCCAGCCACCATGCCGACAAGCCCGGCCCCGATGTGCCCCTGGACGCTGGCGCCCGACCGCTGCTGGCACTGACCGATGCGCCCTTCCTCGAGATCGCCCGGCCCATCCGCGCCGGCAACCGCGATCTCGGCACCATCGAGGCGTACTTCGACCTCTCTCCCCTCAATCGCCTGATCCGCGAGCGGATCGCCACCGCCGCGATCATCCTCGTGGCTGCCGGGCTCCTCGCGTGGCTGCTGGCCGCCCGCCTCCAGCGGCTGATCGCCGCGCCGATCGAGGACTTCGCCCAACACATTGGCAAGGTCACCCACACCGGTGACTACAGCGTGCGCGCAGCGCCGGTCGGATGCAATGAGATTGGCACGCTGATGCACGGTTTCAACGCCATGCTCGACCAGATCGAGAGCGGCCACACCCAGTTGCTGGAGGCGCGGGATTCCGCCGAGGAAGCCAGCCGGGCCAAATCCATGTTCCTCGCCACCATGAGCCACGAGATCCGCAACCCGATGAACGGCGTCATCGGCATGGCCGATCTCCTCGCCTTCACCCGGCTCGACGAGGAGCAGCAGCACCTCCTGCGCCACATTCGCATTTCGGCCGACAGCCTGATGCGGGTGATCAACGACATCCTCGATTTCTCCAAGCTCGAAGCCGCCCGCATGGACGTGGAAGCGGTGTGGTGCAACCCGCGGGAGATCATCGAGGATATCGCCGCCTTCTTTCAGTTTCAGGCGGCCGACAAGGGCCTGATGATCCGCTGTCACATCGCCCGCGATCTGCCGCCTTCGGCCAAGATCGACCCGATCCGCCTGCGCCAGGTACTGGGCAACCTCATCGCCAACGCCATCAAATTCACCAGCAGTGGCGAGATCGTGCTGAGCGTCGATCAGCGGTATCTGGATGGCGGCGGCGACACACCGCTGTCGTTCTTCCATTTCAGTGTGCGCGATAGCGGCATCGGTATCGAACCCGCCGTGCTGCCGCGGCTGTTCACCCCCTTCACCCAGGCCGACAGCTCCTACGCCAGGCGTTTTGGCGGCACCGGGCTGGGCCTCGCGATCTGCCAGCAGCTGGTGGATCTGATGGGCGGCGAGATTGGCGTGGAGAGCACGCCGGGCGAAGGGTCGAACTTCTGGTTCACGATCAGCGCGCCGGTGCAGAGCGCAGCCGCCGAACCCGCCTCCGCGCCGGCCCACCCCCTCGACACCCGCGAGAGCGCCACGCAGCTGGCCGGCCTGCGGGTGCTCGTCGCCGATGACGACGCCCTCAGCCAGGTGCTCGCTACCGCCCAGCTGGCGCAGTTCCACTGCGAAGTCACCACCGCAGCCAACGGGGTCGAAGTCCTCGAACTGCTCGAACGCCGCCCCTTCGACCTGATCCTGATGGACGGCCAGATGCCGTTGCTCGACGGCTACGACACCACCCGCCGCATCCGCGAACTGGAAATGATCGGCCGGCTGCCCCAGCGCACCGCCATCGTCGCGATGACCGGCAACGTGTCCGAGCACGCCCTCGCCCGCGAATGCGGGATGGACGACTTCCTCGCCAAGCCCTACAGCCAGGGCGCGCTGCGGGATGTGCTGGTCCGCCATTGCCCGAAGGCGCGGGCTGGCAACACCACGCTGGATTCAGCCGCCTGAAAAGTAAGAAATCCGGGCTGATCTTTTACTTCCGGTACAAAGCGCCCGTTCGGCACCGGTGCTGATCGCTGTCCACATTCGATCCACCGCTTTTCCAGCGCCAATCCACAGACTTATCCACACGCAGCGGCCCCTGTGCCAGAATGCGGCCCCCTCCGTCGCCACCCTGCTCCACCCATGTCGCTACCGCCGCCGCCGGTTTACGCGCCGCCTGCTGGACCACTGAAGATCGTCCATCGGGACGAGGCCCTGATCGTCCTCGACAAGCCCTCCGGATTGCTGTCGGTGCCGGGCCGCGGCCCCGCCCACGCGGACAGCCTCGCCAGCCGGGTTCAGGCCGAATTCCCCGACGCACGCATCGTCCATCGCCTCGACATGGCGACGTCGGGCCTCATTGTTTTGGCCCGGGGCGCGGCGATGGAGCGGGCGCTCAGCATCGCCTTCCAGAAACGTCAGGTGGAAAAACTTTACGTGGCGGTGGTGGCCGGACAGATCGCCGAAGACAGCGGCGAGATCGACCTGCCCCTCATCACCGATTGGCCCAACCGGCCGCGGCAGAAGGTGGATTTCGAACTGGGCAAGCCGTCCCTCACCGGCTTCGAGGTGCTGGCCCGCGACGCTGCGCGTAACACCAGCCGGGTCGCCCTCACCCCCCACACCGGCCGATCCCACCAGCTGCGGGTGCATCTGCTGGCCATCGGCCATCCGATCCTGGGGGATGATCTTTACGGCGACGCGGCGAGCCGGACCGCTGCGCCGCGCTTGCTCCTGCACGCGACGCGTCTCGCCCTGCCCCACCCGCTGAGCGGGGCGCAGCTGACACTGGAAAGCCCGCCGGACTTCTGACCGGCAGCGCTCAGGCGCCGTGCCGGAAGGCGATCACGTGGTCGGCCTCCAGCCGCACCCCGATCGCCTCGCCCAGGGCGTGGTTGTGGTGGGACGGCACCAGCGACAGCACCTCGGTGCCGCTGGCCAGGCGCAGGGTGTACAGGATGTCGGCGCCGCGAAAGGCCTTGTGACGCACCTCGGCCCGGGTCGGGCTGGCGTCGTCGTGGATCACGTCGTCGGGACGCAGCAGCACATCCACGCCACAGCCCTTGCCGCAGGCGGCGCAGCCCACGCTGCACTCCACCGGTACGCCAGAGTTGAGCTCACCCAGCTCGATCCTCACCCGGTTGGCGTCGAGCACGGTGCCCGGCACGAACACGCCCTTGCCGACAAAATCGGCCACGAAACGGTTGGCCGGCCGGTGGTAGAGGTTGTAGGGCGTATCCCATTGCTGGATGCGCCCCTCGTACATCACGCCGATCTCGTCGGCCATCGCGAAGGCCTCGTGCTGGTCGTGGGTGACCAGCACCGCGGTCATGCCCTCGCTCTTGAGGATCTCGCGCACCTCGACCGACAGCCGTTCGCGCAGATCCACGTCGAGGTTTGAAAACGGCTCGTCGAGCAGCACCAGTTCGGGCCGCGGCGCCAGCGCCCGGGCCAGCGCGACACGCTGCTGCTGGCCGCCGGAGAGCTCGTGGGGAAACTTGCGCCCCTGACCCGCCAGGCCCACCGTGGCGAGCAGCGATTCGACCCGCTGCCCGCGCTCCGCCGCCGACACGCCGCGCAGGCCAAAGCCCACGTTGTCCTCGACGGTGAGGTGAGGAAACAGCGCGTAATCCTGGAACACCATGCCAACCCGCCGGCGCTCGGGCGGCACCCGGAAGCCGGCACGGCTCATGGATTGGTCGTGGATCAGGATCTCGCCACCGGAGACTTCCTCAAAGCCGGCGATGCAGCGCAGCAAGGTCGTCTTGCCGCAACCCGACGGCCCCAGCAGGCAGGCGATGCTACCCTGCTCCAGGCGAAAATCGACGCCATTGACGACGGTGTGATGGCCGTAGCGCTGGGCAACCGCCTTGAGTTCTAGCTTGGACATGCAATCAATTATAATTCTCATCCAGGCCAAAAAGAATGCCATGAGCTCACGACTTCCTTCTCCGCCGCTCGGCGCGGTTTCCCGACATCTCTCGCCGCTGGTCATCACGGCGCTAGCGGTTGCGCTGCTGGCCGGATTGCCTGTTGCCAGCGTGGGTTTCAACCTGCTCGCCGGTGGCACCAGCGCCACCTGGAGCCACCTCGCCGCCACCGTGCTGCCCGAATACATCCAGAACTCCCTGGCCCTGTGCCTGGGCGTGGGCGTGGGTGTGGCGACCGTCGGCGTCGCCACCGCGTGGCTCACCACGATGCATGACTTCCCGGGCCGACGCGTGTTCGACTGGGCGCTGGTGCTGCCCCTGGCGATGCCGGCCTACGTGATGGCCTATGTTTACACCGATTTCCTGCAGTTTGTCGGCCCGGTGCAGACGGCCCTGCGCGACGCCTTCGGCTGGGAGTTCGGCGACTACTACTTTCCCGACATCCGCACCCTGCCCGGCGCGATGCTGATGTTCGTCTTCGTGCTCTACCCCTACGTCTATCTGCTCGCCCGCACGGCATTTCTGGAGCGGGCTGGCGGCGTGCTGGAGGCTGCGCGCACCCTGGGCATCGGGCCGTGGCGGGCCTTCTTCACCGTCTCGCTGCCGCTGGCCCGCCCAGCCATCGCTGCCGGCGTGGCGCTGGCCTTGATGGAAACCCTGGCCGACTACGGCACGGTGGCCTACTTCGCGGTCAACACCTTCACCACCGGCATCTACCGGGCGTGGTTCTCCCTCGGCGACCGGATCGCCTCGGCCCAGCTGGCGGCGATCCTGCTCGGCTTCGTGCTGCTGCTGGTGGCCATCGAACGGATCACCCGCGGCCGCGCGCGTTATCACAACACGTCCAACCGGCATCGTCCGCCAGCGCCGCGCCTGTCGGGCGTGGCCGGGCTGGCGGCCACCCTTGCCTGCCTCACCCCGCTGGTGCTGGGCTTCCTGCTGCCCGGCGGGCTGCTGCTGCGGATGGCGCTGGGTGAAGGCGACGCCCAGTTCGGCGAGCGCTTCGTGATGCTGGCCCGCAACAGCTTTACCCTGGCGGGGACCACCGCGCTCATCGCCGTGCTGCTGGCGGTGCTGCTGGCCTACAGCGCGCGGCTGTCGAAGACGCTCCTCGCCACCGGCCTCAACCGGATGGTCGGCCTGGGCTACGCGGTGCCGGGCACGGTGATCGCGGTGGGTGTGCTGATTCCCGTCACCCGGCTCGACAACTGGCTGGCCGGGCAGTGGGAGGCGTGGTTCGGCACCAACCCGGGCCTGCTCCTCACCGGCGGCATCGCGGCGCTGATCTACGCTTACCTGGCGCGCTTCCTGTCGGTGGCGCTGCAGACGGTGGACGCCAGCCTCGCCAAGATCACCCCCAGCATGGACGATGCCGCCCGCAGCCTGGGTCTGGGCCAGGGTCACACCTTGCGCTGGGTGCATGTGCCGATCCTGCGGGGCAGCCTGTTCACCGCCGGGCTGCTGGTTTTCGTGGATGTGATGAAGGAGTTGCCGGCCACGCTGGTGATGCGCCCCTTCAACTTCGACACGCTGGCCACCCAGGCCTACACGCTGGCCTCCGACGAGCGGCTGGCCGAAGCCTCCACGGCGGCGCTGGCGATTGTGGCGGTGGGCCTCCTGCCTCTGATCGCCCTCTCAAGACAGATCGCCCGGGATAGCAAGTAACAAGCCCAAGGCCCCAAAAGCAGAACGCCCCGGCACTCCGGGGCGTTTCTGTTTGCGGCGGATGATTCGAGCTTACTTGTAGCCGGCCCGGTCGTAGATCATCTGGGCCTTCACCTGGTACATCTCCAGCTGCTTCACCGGCAGGGTGTCGGCCTTGAACTTGCCGAGGGCGTCCAGCGCCTTGTTGCTCACCTTGACGGAATCGACCACCGGCCACTCGTTGTTGCCATCGGCAAAGTAGCGCTGGGCGTCGTCCGAGGCGAGGTATTCAAGGAACTTCACCGCCGCTTCCTTGTGGGGCGCGTGTTTCAGCACGCCGGCGCCGGACACGTTGATGTGGGTGCCGGTGCTGGCCTGGTTGGGCCACACCACGCCGACGCGCTCCATTGCCTTCACGTCTTCCGGTTTGGTCGAGCGCATCATGCGGGCGATGTAGTAGGTGTTGGAGAGCGCCACCTGGCATTCGCCGGCGGCCACGGCCTTGATCTGGTCGGTGTCGCCGCCCTTGGGCGCGCGGGCAAAGTTGGCCACCATGCCGCGGGCCCATTCTTCGGTCTTGGCCTCGCCCTGGTGGGCAATCACCGAGGCCCCGAGGGACAGGTTGTAAGGGTGTGAACCCGAGCGGGAACACAGCTTGCCCTTCAGCGCCGGCTTGGCAAGGTCGTCGTAGTTGCGCACTTCGTCGGCCTTCACGCCCAGCTTGTTGTAGATGATGACCCGGGCGCGGGTCGAGAACGAGAACCAGTCGTCGGCGCGCAGGTGAGCAGGAATGCGCGATTCCAGCACCTTCGACTTCACCGGCACGAACAGGCCCAGCTCATGGGCCTTGGCGAGGCGCGCGGCATCCACGGTGAGCAGGATGTCCGCCGGGCTGTTGGCGCCTTCGTTGCGGATGCGCTCGAGGAGCTCGTCTTCCTTGCCTTCGATGCGGTTGATGCGGATGCCGGTCTGCTTGGTGAAATCGCTGTAGAGCGCTTCATCGGTCTGGTAATGCCGGGCCGAGTACAGGTTGAGTTCCTTGTCGTCGGCCTGGGCGCCGAAGGCGATGCCGGCCAGGGCGGCGGCGAGCACGGTGGACTTGCAGTTCATCGGTTGGACTCCGGAAAAAATGCGCATTCAAAAACTGAATGACCCGAGTCTAACCAGCCTTCTCGAAAATGTAAATGCGACTGATTCTCAAAATCAAGTTTCACCCCGGGCCGCTATCGCTGCGGCGCGCAGCTTGGTCACCGACTCGCCGCCGATGCCCCAGTTGTCGGTTTCCACCTCGTCGATGATGACGAAGGTGGTCGAGCGGTTCTTGCCCAGCACGTCCTGCAGGAGCTGGGTGACGCCCTCGATGAGCGCGGCCTTCTGGGCGGCGGTGGCGCCTTCGCGGGTGATGCGGATGTTCACGTAGGGCATGGTTTCTCTCCGGGGTCGGGTGGGTTGGCTTACAGCATCTGGCTGTGGATGAAACGGTATTCCTGGGTTTTGCCGGAATAGCCCCAGGCGTCGGCAGGCGGTTCGTGGAGTGTCACGTAGCTGGCCGGATTCAGCCCGGGCAGCGCCGCGGCCAGCGCATCGAAGGCAGCGCGAATGAACGCGGCCTTCTGGGCCTTGGTGTTGGTGCCTTCGGTGATGCGGATCTCCAGCACCGCGCCAGACTCCCCTGCCTCCAGCGCCGCACCGCCCACGAACCAGCCACTTACCGGCAGCGGTTCGATGGCGACCACGGTCAGCTCGCGCTTCTTGCCGAGCAGTTCGACGGTGAGATCGGTAAGTCTGGCTGCCAGATCAGCGGTGGCGACGGCAGTGGGTGAGGCGTAGGCGAGTTTCAGATAAGGCATGGCGAGTTCTCCTTTGCGTGTGAGATGAAGAGCCGATCAGCCCAGCCGCTCCCGGCGGCGCGAGACTTCCAGCAGCAGTGCGCTCAGCACCAGCGCGGCGGCGGCCAGCAGCACGGGCAGTTCGAACCCGGCGTCGCGCCCGCGCACTGCCACCAGCAGCGGCCCGACGATCTGCCCGACGCCATAACAGGCGGTGATGAGCCCGATCCGGCGGGCGGTGGTCTGGGCGTCCGGCACCCGCGCAAGCCACTGGGCCAGCCCGGCGATGCCCATGAAGGTGCCGCCGAGCAGCACCGCGCCGGCCATTGCCGAGGCCACGCCATCCACCAGAACCGGCAGCGCCACGCCGACGGCCTGGATCAACGTCGCGGCGATCAGCACCGGATACACGCCGCGACGGAACGACAACCGCACCCACAGGGCGGTAGCCGGCAACGCGGCAAGGCCCACCACCAGCCAGCCGGTGAGCGCCGCATCGGCGGTGCCCGACTGGCTGCGCAGGATGGTCGGGAGAAAGGTTGCATTGACGATGTAGCCAAACCCGGCGAGCCCGTAAGCCGCCGCCAGCCAGCCCAACGGCGGCGCCACCGCCGGGGCTGCGGGCGCTGTGCCCGCAACCGGCACCACGCGCCCCCTGGGCACCAGCACCGCGCCCACCACCAGCGCTGCCACGCCGGCCACCAGGCCCAGCATCCGCCACCCGACGAGGGCGCCGCCGGCCAGCTGCTGCGCGACGATGGCCGAGGTGACGATGCCCGCGCCAACGCCCATGTAATGCAGCGCGCTCCACCCCGCCGCGCCCACGTCGGCCAGACTGCGCAGCACGATGCCGGTGGCGTAGACATACACCGCCGCGCTCGCCACGCCCGACACGAAGCGCAGCGCGCACCAGCCGCCAAAGCCCAGGTCGACGCTCATCGCCAGGGTGGTGAGCACGCTGGCGACGAGCCCGCCAGCCAGCCGCCGCGCCGGGTCGGCGTTGCGGCTGAAGGCCGCCCACAGCGCCCCGGCCAGGTAGCCCAGGTAGTTCATCGCGGCCAGCAGGCCGGCGCTGCCGATGTCCACCAGCCCGTCGTCGCGCATCTGGGGGAGCAGCGCGGTGAAGGCAAAGCGGCCAATGCCCATGGCCAGCAGCAGGGAGAGCAGCCCGGCGGCGGCAATGACCGGCGGGCTGGACAGGACGGATGGAACTGGAACGGTGGTGCTCTGCATGACTGCTCTCCCGGTTTCGGATGCGTGCAGGTTACGCGCGACAGATCAGCACTAAAAATGATTTAATAGGATCAACTCCATCACAAAAAGAGATGATCATGGATCTCGCCGATCTGCGCCTCTTTCGTGCCGTGGCCGAGGAAGGCAGCGTCACCCGCGCCGCCCAGCGCCTCCACACGGTGCAGTCCAACGTCACCACCCGCCTGCGCCTGCTGGAAGAAAGCCTTGGCACCCCGCTGTTTGACCGCATCAATCGGCGTTTGGTGATCACGCCGGCCGGAAGCCTGCTGGAAAGCTACGCCGACCGCCTGCTCAATCTGGCCGACGAGGCCCGCGACGCCGTGCGCAGCGCCGCCGCACCGCAAGGGTTGCTGCGGCTGGGGTCGATGGAAACCACCGCCGCCACCCGCCTGCCGGCGGTGATCGCGGATTTCCGGCGGCGTCATCCCCAGGTCGAGCTGCGCCTTGCCACCTCCCACACCGCCGGGCTGGTGCAGGACGTGCTGGCCCATCAGCTTGATGCGGCCCTCGTCGCAGGCCCGATCAACCATCCGGATCTCGAACAGCTGCCGGTGATCCGCGAGGAGCTGGTGCTCATCAGCGCCGCCGACTGGGCGCCGATCGCCTCCAGCGCCGATCTTGTCGCCCGCGGGCCGGTGGAGCTGATCACCTTCCGCGAAGGCTGCAGCTATCGCCAGCGCCTGCTCGACTGGCTGTGGCGCGACGGCGTGCCCATCGCCCGCACCAGCAGCTTCGGCACCTTCGAGGCGATCGTCGGTTGCGTGGCGGCGGGGATGGGCGTGAGCCTGGTGCCGCGGGCGATCATCAAAGGGCAGCTTGACGATACGGCGGGCGTGCTTCGGGTGCATCCGGTGCCGGACGACGTGGCGTGGGTGACGACGGTGATGATCTGGCACAAGGCCCGCAGCCGCCAGCCGGCGCGGGAAGCCTTTGCCGGCAGCCTTGCGGCGAAGCTCGGCGAGTACGGAGCGCTGCAATGATGATGGAGATCCAGCCCGAGAAACCCTGGTCGGCCGCCTGCGAACGCAACCGCGGCCCGATCCTTGAGGTGCTGCGCGAGCACTTTGCCGATCGGCGCCAGGTGCTGGAGGTGGGCTCGGGCACCGGCCAGCACGCGGTGCATTTTGCCACCGCCCTGCCCCACCTCGTCTGGCAGACCAGCGACCGGCCCCAGTGGCTGGCGGGCATCCGCCTGTGGCTGGATGAGGCGGCGCTACCCAACACCCCGCCGCCGCTCGAACTGGACGTGACCCGCCCGTGGCCGGCGGGCGGCTTCGATGCGGCGTTCTCGTCGAACACCCTGCACATCATGGGCTGGCCGGAGGTGGAGGCCTTCTTTGCCGGGCTCGATGGCGCGCTCGGCGCCGACGCGCTGCTGGCGATCTACGGGCCGTTCAATGAGGGGGGAAAGTTCACCAGCGAGAGCAACGCCGCTTTCGATGCGGCGCTGCGGGCCGACGACCCGAAGCGTGGCATCCGCGACCTGGAGGCCGTCGATGCCCTCGCCCGGGCGCGGGGCTTTGCGCTGGTGGAAGACCGGGCCATGCCCGCCAACAACCGCTGTGTGGTGTGGCGGCGCAGGCCCTGAAGGGTCAGGAGCGGTTGAGGCCGAGCAGCCCCATCGGGCCGTTGGAGGTGTTGAGCACCACCGAGCCGATGCCGCCGCCCTGCTGTTGCTGCACGCCGTAGATGGTCAGCGCGCCGGTGTCGAACGAGAACACATCGCTACCCACCTTCATCAGGAGCTTGGCAGAGTTGGGGAACCACGCGTACGCCATGTCGTTCTGGCTGCCGGAGGTGGACGGATAGCCCAGCTCGGCGGGCCACCAGTTGGCGTTGTTCACAAAGTCGCCGCCGAAGGACGGCGCGGCCTGCTGCACGGGCTCGCGGTGCTGGGACAGATCGGTCAGCAGCGCGCCCACGCGCCACTTCAGGCCTTCGTTGAACATGTCGCCGATCATCATCATGCCGCCGCTCATCCACTGGCCCATGCCACCCAGCTCGGGGTGGCTGAACTGGGCCTGGCTGAAGCCGCCGGCCTGCAGCGCGGCATAGGCGGCGCGGCCGGCGTCGGCACTGAAACCGTGGCGGGCGGCGATGTCGTCGATGGTGCTCATGGGGGTTCTCCTGTCGGAATGATCTGAATTGGTTTGGCCGGTTCGGGCGCGTCAGGCTGTGATGGGGCCGTCGTCGGTGGACAGGGCTTCGGGCCGGCGGCGCGGCAGCTCGGCACCGGAAAACGCGTCTTCGATGGCGATGATGGAGATGTTGGGCGGCTCGGCACGCACGCCGCCGAAGATCGTCGCGTAGGAGACATCGGCGGCATCGCGGCCGACGCCGAAGCGCATCAGCCCCATGGGGATCGCGGTGCCGGACGGATCGAAGAGATACCAGCGGTCGCCCAGGAAGACTTCGACATAGGCATGGAAATCGCTCGGGCCGAGGGCCGGGTCTGCGCCGTAGTCGATCCCGGTGGCAAAGCGCGCCGGCATGTTGAGCGCGCGGCACAGGGCGATCATCAGGTGGGCGAAGTCGCGGCACACGCCAACCCGGTCGTGCAGGGTATCCACCGCCGAGGTGCTGGCGTTGGTGGTGGCCGACTTGAAGCGCACATGGCTCGCCACCCAGTCGCAGATGGCCTTGACCCGGGCATAGCCGGGCCGCAGCTGCCCGAATTCGCGCAGCGCCACGTCAAACAGACGGTCGGACTGACAGTAGCGGCTGGGATACAGATAGGTGAGCACTTCGGCCGGCAGACGCGAGACGGGCTGCTCGGCGATGAGTTCGGGCGCCGCCACGTGGTGCTGGACTTCGACCGTGGCGCTGTAGCGCAGGCGCAGCGGGCCGGGTTCGGCCTTCAGGCGCATGTAGCGGTTGGAAGTGGCGGCGTCGGTGTGCACCTGCGGGAGCAGGAACTGGCCGATCTCCATCATTTCCGTCAGCACCCGCTGACGACGGGTGTGCGCGGCGTGGATGTTGAAGATGAAGTCGCAACCGGGGGCAGCGACCTCGTAATTCAATTCCACCGAGAACTTCAGCCTGATCATGGGCATTCCAAGAGAGCGTGCTTTGACGCGGGATTGCGCCTGATTCAGCAAGACAAATAGGCTTCGCTCGGGCAGCAGCGTGGCTCCGGCCCGGTTGCGAGACCCTTCATCCTACTCTGCGGCGCTGCAACATGGCGGGTTTTCTGCGCAGTTGAGCGGTTTTCGGGCCGATCAGCGGCGGTACAGATTGACTTCGTCGCGGGTTGCCAGGGCCACCTTGCGGGCGGCGTCGGCAAAATCCTCGCCCTTGCCGGCGTAGAGGATCGCCCGGGACGAGGAGATCATCAGCCCGGTGCCTGCGGCGGTGCGGCCGGCCTTGACGGTGGCTTCCACATCGCCGCCCTGGGCACCGATGCCGGGCACCAGCAGCGGCAGATCACCCACGATGGCGCGCACGTCGGCGAGCTCCTGGGGGAAGGTCGCGCCGACCACCAGGGCGTTCTGGCCGTGGGTGTTCCACTTGCCGGCCACGAGTTCGGCCACGTGCTGGTAGAGCTTGCGGCCGCCAGCGATCTCCAGGTTCTGCAGATCGGATCCGCCCGGGTTGGAGGTGCGGCACAGCACGATCAGGCCCTTGTCGGCAAATTCGAGATAAGGCTCGACGGAATCGAAGCCCATGTAGGGATTGACGGTGAGCGCGTCGGCCTGGAAGCGTTCGAAGGCCTCACGGGCGTACTGCTGGGCGGTGGCGCCGATGTCGCCGCGCTTGGCGTCGAGCACCACGGGCACCTGAGGGTGCTTGTCGTGGATGTGGGCGATGAGATCCTGCAGCTGGTCTTCGGCGCGGGCGGCGGCAAAGTAGGCAATCTGCGGCTTGAAGGCACAGGCCAGGTCGGCGGTGGCATCGACGATGCCCTTGCAGAAGGCCAGCACGGCATCCGGGCGATCCTTCAGGTGGGCCGGGAAGCGGGCGACGTCCGGGTCGAGGCCGACGCACAGCAGGGAATCATGGCGCTGCCAGGCGGCAGCCAGCTTGGAACGGAAATCCATGGAGAGGGCGGGCCGCGTGCGGCCGGGGCAGTTGAATGTCGGCGCCGATTTTACCAGCCCTTGGCGTGCCACCGCCGGCTGTGCAAAACGGCACATGTTGCGTCACAACATGCTCCACCCCGTTTCAGCACCCTCGGGGCAGTTGTTCAGTAAATGAACAGCATAAATGTGACGAAAAATCACGTCCCCACCGCGTCAAAACAAAAAATTCCTTTTCGTAACATAAGCTTGTTCTATTTTGATCCGGATCTGGCCCCGAGCTGGCACAGCCTTCGCAATGGGTAGTGCGCTCCGTAACGGCGTGTTTCAAGGCGCGATCGACGCTGGAATGCGACAACGGGAGGAGCGGAGCACAAGCGCAGGGCCGTGGCCGTTGCGCTGGTGAAATCAAACAGAAAATTCCGGAGACAAAAGATCATGAAGAAGTCCCTGCTGGCTCAGTCCGTCGCCCTCGCCTGCCTTGCCGCTGCCGCCGGTGGCGCCCAAGCCGTGAGCTTCACCCAGAACGATGTCACCCTCGACATCAACGGCACCATCAACGGCTTCTACGTCAACCGCGAGTCCAAGACCACCGTCGCCGGCGGTCCTGAGACCAAGACCCAGAACAGCGCCCTGACCAACGGCCTGCTGCCGGGCTGGATCAACTTCGTGGTCACCACCAAGGCCGCTGACCAGGACATCAAGGCTCACTTCAGCTTCGCCCCGGGTATCAACGATTCTTCCTCCGTGGTCGGCCTTCCCTCCACCGTCGGCACCGGCGCTGGCGCCGTGCCGGGCGCTTCCAGCCCGTACAGCCAGATCGACGTGCGTAACGTCTACTTCCAGTTTGGCAACAACGACTGGGGCACCCTGAAGTTCGGTCGTGACATCGGCCTGTTCGGCCAGAACATCATCCTGTCCGACATGACCCTGCTGGGCGTCGGCGGCACCTCCAACGCCGGCATCCCGTTCAACACCACCTTCGGCATGATCGGCCACGGTTACATGTATACCGGCTTCCAGGCCCAGATCACCTACACCACCCCGAACTTCGACGGCCTGCAGGCTTCCGCTGGCATCTTCCAGCCGAGCTCCTTCGCGGGCGACCAGACCAAGACCCCGGGCTTCCAGGCCAAGGTCGATTACGACTGGAAGGGCATGGCGCCGGGCAAGGTCTGGGGCGGCCTGATCACCCAGAGCACCAGCTGCTCCAAGGGCTCCACCTGTGACGGCACCGGCACCAACCCTGACAAGTCCTTCACCGCTTCCGGCTACGAAATCGGTGCCAAGGCCAGCATGAACAACTTCGGCGCTGTCGCCTACGCCTTC
Organism: uncultured Zoogloea sp.; assembly: GCF_937894855.1. Taxonomy (NCBI): domain Bacteria; kingdom Pseudomonadati; phylum Pseudomonadota; class Betaproteobacteria; order Rhodocyclales; family Zoogloeaceae; genus Zoogloea; species uncultured Zoogloea sp. The sequence continues at coordinate 20,085 of NZ_CALAYQ010000100.1, read as the reverse complement.
ACCGGCAAGGGCCTGGGCCTGTCCACCGTGGGCGCCCAGTTCTTCGGCGGCTCCGATGGCCTCGGCAACAAGACCGACTCCAAGGGCTACTTCCTGCAAGGTACCTACCAGTACAACAAGACCAAGTTCGGTATCAACTTCGGTCAGAACAAGGACAACGACGGCATCCTGGGTGCCGGCAACGAGCGCAAGAACAAGGCCTACACCCTGGGCGTCTATCACAGCCTGAACAAGTTCGTGACCCTGGTCGGCGAACTGAACCAGGAAAAGATCACCAGCACCGTGGATGACAGCGAAACCAAGAACCGCACCCTGTCCGCCGGCGCGATCCTGTTCTTCTAGGCCACACACATCGGATGGACGGGCCGCCACAGGCCCGCCATCGAAACAGTCTCTTGCTGTGTTCTCCCTCCTTCTGGCGCCCCCGTGGCGCCATCTTTTTTTGTATCGTCCGATCTTCGTCGTTCCACCGGAGCCGCCGATGTCGCGCCCCTTCTTCACGGCCCTTGCGGCCCTCGCCTTTGTGCTCACCAGCCCGGCCGCTACGGCCGACGGCATCGTCGAGCAGCGCATCACCCCCAGCCGCTACGCCGACGCCCGCGAGGCGCTGGTGGATGCCATCGAGGCCGAAGGGTTGATTCCTTCCCCGCCGAGCGTCTTTGGTGACATGCTGTCCCGCACCGGCCCCGCGCTGGGCGAAGACAAGCCCGTCTATGCCCAGGCCGAGGTGCTCCACTTCTGCAGCGCCCGCATCGCCTGGCAGATGGCGAAGGAGAACCCCCTCAACGTGGCCCAGTGTCCCCTGTCGATGGCAATCTTCACCCTCCCCGGCGATCCATCCACGGTGCGTCTGGCGTGGCGCAGCGCGGTGGGCGACAGCCCCGGCGCCCGCGCCGCCAACGTCCTGCTCGCCCGCATCGCCCGGCAGACCGCCGACAACGCCGGGCGGGTCAGCATCCGCGACTGATCGCCGGGAGTCTCGCCCGAAGCCGCCTCCCACGGTATAGTCCGCACCGCTTCGAAAACCCCACCGGATTCACGCCTCAAGCATGACCCAGAAAACCTACACCGCCGAATCGATCACCGTTCTCAAGGGCCTCGAACCCGTCAAGCAGCGGCCGGGGATGTACACCCGTACCGAGAACCCGCTGCACGTGATCCAGGAAGTCATCGACAACGCCGCCGACGAGGCGATGGCGGGCTTCTGCCGCAAGATCGGCGTGACCCTGCATCTCGACGGCTCGGTGAGCGTTTCCGACGACGGCCGCGGCATTCCGGTGGAGATCCACCCGGTCGAGGGCGTGTCGACGGTCGAGGTGGTGTTCACTCGCCTCCACGCTGGTGGCAAGTTCAACAAGACCGACGACGACTCGGCCTACCGTTTCTCGGGCGGCCTGCATGGCGTGGGTGTGTCCGTCACCAATGCCCTCTCCCACCGGCTTGAGGTGGAAGTGGTACGAGACGGCGGCCGGCACCGGCTGGTGTTCTCGGGCGGCGATGTGATCGAGCCCCTCGCCCGCCTGGGCGATGCGCCCAAGAAGCAGAGCGGCACCACCGTGCGCGCCTGGCCCGACGCCAAGTACTTCGACGCCCCCGACCTGCCCCGCGCCGAACTCGAGCGCCTGCTGCGCTCCAAGGCCGTGCTGATGCCGGGCCTTGAAGTGAGCCTCGCCATCGAAGGCGGCGACACCCGCACCTGGCTGTTCGAGGAAGGCATGCGCGGCTACCTGGGCGAAGCACTCACCGACGAGCCGCTGATCCCGCTGTTCTCCGGCGAAAAGTTTGCGCCCAAGGGCGACGAGACTTTCGCCGCCGGCGAAGGCGCCTCGTGGGCCGTGGCATGGACGCTGGAAGGCGCCCCGGTGCGCGAATCCTACGTGAACCTCATCCCCACCCCGGCCGGCGGCACCCACGAGGCCGGCCTGCGCGACGGCATCTTCACCGCCATCAAGAACTTCATCGACCACCACGCGCTCTTGCCCAAGGGCGTCAAGCTCACCGCCGACGACGCCTTCGGCCGCGCCTCCTTCCTGCTCTCGGCGCGGGTGCTCGACCCGAGCTTCCAGGGCCAGACCAAGGAGCGCCTCAACAGCCGCGACGCTGTGCAGCTGGTATCGCGCATGGTGCGCGACCCCTTCGAGCTGTGGCTCAACGAGCACGTCGATTACGGCAAGAAGCTCGCCGAGCTAGCCATCAAGGCCGCCCAGGCCCGCGCCCGCGCCGCGCAGAAGGTGGAAAAGCGCAAGTCGTCCGGCGTGGCCGTGCTGCCCGGCAAGCTGTCGGATTGCGAATCCGAGGACATCGAGCGCAATGAGCTCTTCCTCGTCGAGGGTGATTCGGCCGGCGGCAGCGCCAAGATGGCCCGCGACAAGGATACCCAGGCCATCCTCCCGCTACGCGGCAAGGTCCAGAACGCCTGGGAGGTGGATCGCGAGCGGCTCTTCGCCAACGCCGAAATCCACGACATCGCGGTGGCCCTGGGCGTCGATGCCCACACCCAGGATTCCGAGCCGGATCTCTCCGAGCTGCGCTACGGCAAGGTCATCATCATGTCGGATGCCGACGTGGACGGCTCCCACATCCAGACCCTGCTGCTCACCCTGTTCTTCCGCCACTTCCCCAAGCTCATCGAGCGCGGCCACATCTACGTGGCACAGCCGCCGCTGTATCGCCTCGACGTGCCCGCCTCCGGCAAGAAGCGTCCGCCGCGCCGCCTCTACGCCCTGGACGACCAGGAGTTGGCGTCCCTGCGCGATCGCCTTGGCCACGAGGGCGTCAAGCCGGATCAGATCGAGGTGGGCCGATTCAAGGGCCTCGGCGAGATGAACCCCGAACAGCTCCGCGAGACCACCATGGACCCGGCCACCCGCCGGGTGCTGCCGGTGCATGTGCGCGGTGGCGCCTTCGAGGAGACCCAGCGCATGTTCACCCTGCTGATGGGCAAGGGCGAAGCCTCCGGCCGCCGGGCCTGGATGGAAGAGAAAGGCGACTCGGTCGAAGCCGACGTGTGATCCGTCCCCTACTCGCATCCACACGGCCGGGATCTCCCGGCCGTTTTTTCGTCTGCGACAGGTTGGCGGCGACCTGCGTCCGGGCGAAGTCGGCGTGATTCCCGATCGTCTGATCTCGGTCAACCTCACCCCATTGATGTGTAAAACCCTGATTGACCATACGGATGCGTATGGAAGAATCCGCCCAGGTTGAGTTTGCGGTCGGGCCGCGGATTCAAGCCTGCAGCGGGTTGTGTCCCGACCCCGTGTGAGATCCAGTTGCAGCTCCCCGCGCAGCGTCGCCCCGAACTGTTGCTTCATCTTTCTCGTCGGCCGGGCCCGCCCGCCCTTGCCAACAAGAAAAGAGGAAAGCCATGAACGCCATCCAGCGTCACCTGGGCTGGGGTGCTGTCGCCTTGCTGGGCGCCACTGCCACCGCCATCGTCGCGCTCAACCGCGGAGAGACCATCAACGCCCTGTGGCTGGTCATCGCCGCTGTATGCAGCTATCTCATCGCCTACCGCTACTACAGCCTGTTCATCGCCGAGAAGGTGATGGAGCTCGACCCCAAGCGCATGACCCCCGCCCTGCGTCACAACGACGGGTTGGACTACGTGCCGACCAACAAGTACGTGCTGTTCGGCCACCACTTTGCCGCCATCGCCGGCGCCGGCCCGCTGGTGGGCCCGGTGCTCGCCGCCCAGATGGGTTACCTGCCGGGCATGCTGTGGATCCTCGCCGGCGTGGTGTTTGCCGGCGCGGTACAGGATTTCATGATCCTGTTCATCTCCACCCGCCGCGACGGCCGCTCTTTGGGCGATCTGGTCAAATCCGAGCTCGGCGCCGTGCCCGGCGTGATCGCCCTGTTCGGCACCTTCATGATCATGGTCATCATCCTCGCGGTGCTGGCGCTGATCGTCGTGAAGGCCCTGGCCGAATCCCCGTGGGGCATGTTCACCGTGGCCGCCACCATCCCCATCGCGCTGCTCATGGGCGTGTATAGCCGCTACATCCGCCCGGGCCGCATCGGCGAGATGTCGATCATCGGCTTCGTGCTGCTGATGGCCTCGATCATCTACGGCGGCGACATCGCCGCCAGCCCCACCTGGGGCCCGCTGTTCACGTTTGATGGCAAGCAGCTAACCTGGCTCCTGATCGGCTACGGCTTCGTCGCCTCGGTGCTGCCGGTGTGGCTGCTGCTGGCGCCGCGGGATTACCTGTCCACCTTCCTGAAGATCGGCACCATCGTCGGCCTCGCCATCGGCATCGCCGTCGTGGCTCCCAACCTGCAGATGCCGGCCCTCACCAAGTTCATCGACGGCACCGGTCCGGTGTGGTCGGGCAGCCTGTTCCCCTTCCTGTTCATCACCATCGCCTGTGGCGCGGTGTCGGGCTTCCATGCGCTGATCTCCTCCGGCACCACCCCCAAGTTGCTGGATAACGAGAAGAACGCCCGCTTCATCGGCTACGGCGGAATGCTCATGGAGTCCTTCGTGGCGATCATGGCGTTGGTGGCCGCCTCGGTCATCGAGCCGGGCGTGTACTTCGCGATGAACAGCCCAGCCGCCGTGATCGGCAAGACCGCCGAGAGCGCCGCCCAGGTCATCAACCAGTGGGGCTTCGTGGTGACGCCCGAGATGCTCCTCCAGACCGCCCAGGACGTGGGCGAGAAGACCATCATCTCCCGCGCCGGTGGCGCCCCGACGCTGGCCGTCGGCATGGCCCACATCCTCTCCAACGCCCTCGGCGGCAAGGCGATGATGGCATTCTGGTATCACTTCGCGATCCTCTTCGAGGCGCTGTTCATCCTCACCGCCGTGGATGCCGGCACCCGCGCCGGGCGCTTCATGCTGCAGGATCTGATGGGCACCTTCGTGCCGTCCATGCGCAAGATGGATTCGATCTTCGCCAGCCTCGTCGCCACCGCCCTGTGTGTGGCTGCGTGGGGCTACTTCCTGTATCAAGGCGTGGTCGACCCGCTGGGCGGCATCAACACCCTGTGGCCGCTGTTCGGCATCGCCAACCAGATGCTTGCCGGCGTGGCGCTCACCCTCGCCACCGTGGTGCTGTTCAAGATGAAGCGCCAGCGCTATGCGTGGGTCACCGCCGCGCCCACCGTGTGGCTGCTGATCTGCACCCTCACCGCCGGCTGGCAGAAGGTCTTCCACGACAACCCGAAGATCGGTTTCCTGGCCAACGCCCACAAGTAGAGGGTCGGCCGGGATTCATGTGAAATCCTCGAAAACCACAGCTAACCGCCAGATTTAGCGCAGGAAAATCAGCGGCAGCTATTTCGATTGATGGCGCCAACCAGCCTTGTGACTCAACAGCGGCGGATCAAACAACGTGCCGCACACGACATTGAACAAGTAGTTCGAATTCATTATCCCGCCACAGAACTCTGGTTCAGTCGCGATGGTCATTCCTGCCATTCGTGGCAAAACCCAAGACATGAGCAATCCTTTTTGATCCAGGCAGGCTTGGATCTCGGCTTGCTCGACCAGTTTAAGCTTGTCGCCTCCCCCGCATGGGTCCGGGCTTTCAGTGAAGTAATCGAGATCGATATCGAGGATAACCGAATCGTATTCCTGCCCTGAGACTGCCTCGGTCAGTTGCTCCACCGATTCATAACAGCGAACTACGTGCTTTCGCCCTTCGATATCAACGAAATCCTCCGGGCATTCGTCACGCTGCTTCTGTACCACGTGGATATCGCCAATCAGGTTGAGATAGGCGGCAGCCAGGATATGTCCATCGTTTAGGACATGTAGCCTGTCCCAGCAAAAGTAACTGACAGCCTTGTAGTCGGCCGTATCAAGCGCACCGAGCCATTCGCATTCGAGGTCGCAAGGTTGCGCGAGATCCTGATGCCAGTCCAGGGAGATCAGGGTTGGCGGATTGGGACGATTGTGCTGCTTGTTACGCCACTTGAGCCAATAAAAGAAAGCGAAGCGATGATCCTGAACGATTGCCACCTCGATCGCCTGTTTCCTGTCGACCGGATGGGCCATGATGTCGTAGTAAGTTCCCGGTGGTCGAATATACTCACTGGACTCCATGTAGTTGTCTCCGTTTTTCGATCTGTCGTATTCGTTGCTGAGAATGGTACTTGGCCGGTTCAAAAATTCCACCGCTGAACTGACAATCCAGATTTATTTGCCCGAGTCAAAGAGTGACTCCTGCTTCTTGGTGCCCCCCTTAGGTTTACCGCTTACTTTCGGCGCCGCTGATTGACTGACGGTGAGCTTTTGCAGGATCTGTTCGTGGCTCGCTAACACGGCTTTCGCTGCGGTCAATTCAGCCTCTAGGCGAACGCCGGCATGGGTGGACTCCTCAAGCTTTTGAGCATAGCCCTGGGCCTCGATGAGCAATTCTTCAACTCGCGTTGCAGCCTGTGCCTGGCGCTCTTCTAACTGTTGATTCTTCAACTCGGAAACAGCCAATTGCTCTCGGGCTGTACGTAGCGGCCGAATCTCGGTTTCAAGTCGGTGCAATTCGGCACGAAGATGGCCCTGTTCGCTGGACAAGCGGGCATTGTCCTCGTGGCTACGGATGAGTTCCTGTTGTTTCGCGTTCACTGTTTCCTTGACTGCCCGCAATTCGCCCTGCAAAAACTGAATCTGCTGCTCGAACTGACGCTGATCTTGCTCCCGTTGCTCCTTCGCCGCAGTGCGGAAATGCTCCAGCGCCTCTCTGGCGTGCCGGTGCTTCTCTTCCAGCGATACGCGGTGCGCATCTTCCTTAGCCAGCAACCCCTCCATATCCAGGATACGCTGAGACATTTGCGCCCGAACGATTCTCTCTTCCTGAAGCGTGGACAGGGTTTCGGTATGCGCCGCTCTCTCTGCCGCCAATTCCACGGCCTGACGCTCAGACTGACTGCGGAAGGATTCCGCTTCGTTACGTAATGCGGTGATGCTGTCGTTCAGCGCTGCAATTTCTGCCTTGTGCTTGTCGGTCAGAGCCGCCAAGCGCTGATCAGCTTCTTCATGCAGGCGCTCAGCGAGTCTGCCAGCCAGATCCTGGATGGCTTCGCTGACGGCAACCTGAGCGCCGGTACTCCCGCCTTCCTCTTCCTCGATTTCCTTCAAGTAGCGGTGGATCGTGCCTTTCGAGCCGGTATTGCCTAGTTCGCCTCGGATGGCATCGATTGATGGGTAGCGCCCCATTGCCAACAGATTGTTACGCGCTCTGACGACTTCTGATTTGTAAATTCCGGCTCTGGCCATGGCATCCTCGAATTTCGTACCGTATTACGTAATATGATATTACATACTATGATTACGCAACGCAATGTTTTAAATATACGAAATCTAAGACGTGATAATGGTTGATTATTTAGTGTGATGGCTGATTTTTTGAAATTTTGTCCTTGGAGCAGTACGAATCGTAGATAACTGAAGATTGCCTCAGGCTCTTGCCCGTTCAGCGTACTCCCGGGCTATCGCACCCAGCCCGCCCATGGCGAAGTGGAACAGGTGGTCGGCAACCATCTGGGGAGGCATCTGAAAAACCTCTTTCAAAGGCCCCGGGAAGGTGCGCCCGCCGACCAGCAGCATCAGGCAGGGGGTAATCACGTTCATCAGGCAACGGGTCACGGCCGGATCTTCTGCAGGTATTCCGGTAATCTCGCTGAGTAGTCGTTTGACGAGCAACATCTTGGGCAGCGCTTCATCCTGGAACAGCACCTGCAGATGTGAACTTGGCGCCAACACCTCCCTGGCAAGGACACGCAGCTGCCAGGCTTGAGGTTCTTGCATGGCCTGCGCGACCAGTTGCTCTATCAGCACACGCAATTTCGATTCTGGTGGCGATTCGCTACCAACCAGTTGCTGCAGGTCGGCCATGCCCAGCAGCTGGCCATGGGCCGCTGCCAATACGGCCTGGTACAGGCCGCTGTGGTTGCCGAAGTGATAGTTGATGGAAGCCAGATCCACCTGCGCCCGGGCGGCGATGTCCTTGTTGGACGTTTCGGCGTAGCCCGTTTCGGCGAACAGCTCACCTGCAGCCTCCAGTATTCGTGTTTTTGTGGCTTCGCCATCCGAACGAAGTCCGCGTGCGGGTTTGATCATCCCTTGTTTTCCAAAGTAGATAAGGCTTGCATTGTCGAATAGATTAACTTTAAAATCAATTTAATATCTGGTGCGCAATACATCCTCCCCTCATGTCCCTTTCTGGATATTCATCATGAAAAAACCGCTCATTGCCCTTGTTCTCCTGGTTGTGTTGGCCTTGGGTGCTTGGGCGTGGATGCACCAGCGAAACCAGGGCCACGACGATGCGCTGGTGCTGCACGGCAACGTGGACATCCGCCAGATTGCGTTGGCCTTCGATGGCAGTGGCCGTGTGGCTGAATTGCGCGTCGAGGAAGGCGATCGCGTGAACGCAGGAGTCGTGCTGGGAGTGCTGGATACCCGCACCCTGGCCTTGCAGGCCGAACAGGCACAAGCGCAGATTGGTGTTCAGCAGCAAACCCTGCAACGTTTGCGCAATGGTGCACGGCCGCAGGAAATCGCCCAGGCCAGGAGCCGTGTGACTGCAGCCCAGGTCGATGCCGCACAGGCCGAGCAGGATCTGCAACGTTTGCAAGGCATCGCCGCCAACACGCAGGGGCGTGGTGTCAGTGCGCAAGATCTGGACCGCGCCAAAAGCCATCTGCAGGTTGTCCAGGCCAAGCTGACGGATCAACAAGAAGCCTTGCGTCTGACAGAACTGGGACCGCGCGCAGAGGACGTGGCCGGCGCCGAGGCGCAGCTCAAGGCGGCGCAGGCGCAACTGGCCTTGCTGCAGCACCAGATCGCTCAAGGCCAACTCAAGGCGCCGGCAGACGCCGTGGTGCGTTCGCGCCTGCTCGAACCCGGCGACATGGCGACACCGCAGAAACCTGTGCTGGCCCTGGCGCTGACCCAGCCCAAGTGGGTGCGTGTCTATGTGGGCGAGCCTGACCTGGGTCGGGTCAAACCCGGTATGCCGGCACGTGTGACCACGGATGGCTCCCCCGGCCAGTCCATCGCGGGCAAGATCGGCTACATCTCCTCGGTGGCCGAGTTCACGCCCAAGTCGGTACAGACTGAAGCGTTGCGCACCAGCCTTCTCTACGAGCTGCGCGTACTGGTCGATGACCCGCAGGATGTGCTGCGCCTGGGGCAGCCGGCCACCGTCCACCTGACAGCGGGCACCGCGCAATGAGCGATGGCGGCGCGACGGTCGTCGCCGATGGGCTGCGCAAGACCTTCGAGGCGCCGGGCGGCGGTCCCTTGCATGCGGTGGGCGGCTTGTCGCTGACGGTGCGGGCGGGTGAGTTGACGGCCCTGGTCGGCCCGGACGGTGCCGGCAAGACCACCTTGATGCGCATGATGGCCGGACTGCTCAAGCCCGATGCGGGGACATTGCGCGTGCTGGGCATCGACGTCGCCCACGACCCGCAAACGGTGCAGGACCGCATCAGCTACATGCCGCAGCGCTTCGGCCTGTACGAAGACCTGAGCGTGCAGGAAAATCTGGACCTCTACGCCGATCTGCACGGCGTGCCGCAGGCAGTGCGCCGCGAGCGCTTCGCGCGCATGCTGGAAATGACCGACATGGCGCGCTTTACCGCACGTCCGGCCGGCAAGCTCTCGGGCGGCATGAAGCAGAAGCTGGGTCTGGCCTGCACGCTGGTGCGCTCGCCGGACTTGCTGCTGCTGGACGAGCCCAGCGTGGGCGTCGATCCGCTGTCGCGCCGCGATCTGTGGCAGATCGTGCAGCAGCTGGTCGATGACGAAAGGCTGAGCGTGATCGTCAGCACCGCCTACATGGACGAGGCCGAGCGCTGCACCCAGGTGTTCGTGATGCACAAAGGCCTGCTGCTCGCCGAAGGTGCTCCGGGCGCGCTGCGCGAACGCGCCCGAGGGGTGACCTATGTGGCCACGCCACCGTCCGGTATGCCCGCCCGCGACCTGCAGGCACGATTGATCGACGCCGATCGATTGATCGTCGATGCGGTGCCCAAAGGCGGCGCGGTGTGGTTCATCCGCCAGCCCAAGGTGGAAACCCACGTGCTGGACGGACTGCTCGGCGACATCGACTACCAGCCGCGCCCGGAAGAACTCGAAGACGCTTTCATGATGATGCTGCGCCAGCAACATGCCGAGGGCGCGGAGTCGACGACCCGGGTATCGGCATCGTCTCCCGGAGCGCCCACGTCGTCCCCGCAGATGTCCTCGAATGGCAATGGGAACGGGCCGGTGATCGTGGTGCGCGATCTGGTACGCACGTTTGGCGACTTCACCGCTGTCGCCAGCACCTCCTTCGATGTGGCGCGGGGCGAGATCTTCGGTCTGCTCGGTCCCAACGGAGCAGGCAAGACAACCACCTTCCGCATGCTCTGCGGTCTGCTGCCGGCCAGCAGCGGGCATTTGGAAGTGGCCGGCATGAATCTGCGCACGGCGCGCGCCCAGGCACGGGCGCGCATCGGCTACGTGTCGCAAAAGTTCGCGCTCTACGGCAACCTGACGGTGCGCGAGAACCTGGAATTTTTCGGCGGTGCCTATGGGCTGCGCGGCCAGGCGCTGCGCACGCGAGTGGCGGCCACGCTCGCCCAGTTCGGCCTGGAGCCCACCGCCATCAGCGGCCTGCTGCCAGGTGGCTACAAGCAGCGCCTGGCCATGGCCACCGGCCTGCTGCACGAGCCAGACATCCTGTTCCTCGATGAGCCCACCAGCGGCATCGACCCGCTGGCGCGGCGCGCCTTCTGGCGCACCATCACCGCGCTCGCCCAGGCGGGGGTGACGGTCATCGTCACCACGCACTTCATGGAAGAGGCCGAGTATTGCGACCGCATCGCCATCCAGGATGCCGGCAAGGTGCTGGCGCTTGGCACGCCGCAGGCGGTGCGCGAGCAGGCAGGCGGTGACGGCGGCACCGACATGAACAGCGCCTTCATTTCCATCGTCGAGCAGGGTCGCGCCGACGGCCGGGACAGGAACCCGGGAGGCCGCGCATGAGGCATCCGGAGTTCATGCGGCGTTTCATCGCCCTGCTGCGCAAGGAAGTGCGCCAGATGCTGCGCGACAAGAGCAACCTGGCGGTGGGACTGCTGCTGCCGATTGCGCTGATTCTGCTGTTCGGCTACGGCCTGTCTTTCGATGTGAAGAACGCGCCGGTCGCGGTGGTGCTGGAAGACAGCGCGCCCGATGCGCGCGCGGCGGTCGCGGGTTTCCAGGGAACGATCTACCTCTCACCGGTGTGGGTCACACACATGACCGAAGCCGAGCGCTTGCTGCGCGCAGGCGAGGTGGACGCCATCGTGCGCGTGCCGCAGGACTTCTCGCGCCGGCTCGCAGCAGGCGATGCCCGCATCCAGCTGGTGCTCAACGGCGTCAACTCGACCACCGCGCAGACCGTGGAGGGCTACGTCAACAGCGCCATCGCTACTTGGGCGCAAAAGCAGGTTGACCGTGCTGGTAACAAGCCACCCGCGCTGGGGCGCGTGGAGGTGGTGCAGCGCATGTGGTTCAACGAAACCGGCAACAGCAGCTGGTATCTGGTGCCCGGACTGATCGTTCTGGTGCTAACGCTGATCGGCGCCTTCCTCACGTCGCTGCTGATCGCGCGCGAATGGGAGCGCGGCACGCTGGAGTCGCTGTTCGTCACACCCGTGCGGCCGCTGGAACTCATCTTCGCCAAGCTGGCGCCGTACCTGGTGGTCGGTGCCATCGACCTGGTGCTGTGCCTGCTGGCGGCGCGCTTCCTGTTCGAGGTGCCACTGCGCGGCTCCCTGCCCATCCTGTGCCTGGCCTCGATGCTTTACCTGCTCGTCTCGCTGCTGCTGGGGCTGTTCATTTCCGGCAAGACGCGCAACCAGTTCGAGGCCAGCCAGCTGGCCATGCTGGTCAGCTTCATGCCGGCCATGATGCTCTCCGGCTTCGTGTTCGACCTGCGCAACGTCCCGCTGGTCATCCAGGTCGTAGCGCAACTACTGCCCGCCACGCATTTCATGGGCCTGATCAAGACGCTGTTCCTGGCGGGCGACCATGGGCCGACCATCCTGCGCAGCGTCGCCATCCTTTCCCTCTACGCCGTGGTGCTGGTGTTCGCCACACAGCGCACGCTGCGCAAGTCACTGGACTGACAGCCATGGCTTCCTTCATTGTCACATTCACCCAGATCATCGCCTTGGTGCGCAAAGAGCTCCTTGCACTCATCAAGGAGCCGGCCAGCCGTGCGCTGCTGATTGCCCCGGCCTTCCTGCAAGCCCTGCTATATGGCTATGGCGCCACTTACGACCTCACGCACGTGCCTTATGCCGTGCTGGATCAAAGCCGCAGTGCGGCGTCGACCGAGCTGCTGGCGCGGATCGATGGCACCGGCGTGTTCGTGCGCGCCGCCACGCTCACCTCGCCGCGGCAGATCGCCGAGATGGTCGATGCAGAAAAGGCCTTGCTGGTGCTCAGTATTCCGCCGGACTTCGCGGCACGGCTGGGTTCTGGCCAGCCCGCGCCCCTGCAGCTCATTCTGGACGGGCGCAACTCCTCGACGGCGGGTTCGGCCGCCAGCCACGTCGGCGCCATCGTGGCCGCCTACAATGCCTCGCTGGGCACCGGTGCCCCAGGCATTCGCGTGGAACGGCGCGCCTGGTTCAACCCCAACCTGGAGTCACGCTGGAACATGATGCCTGGACTGATTGCCGCGCTGAGCATGTTGCAGACCCTGCTGCTGGCGGCGCTGTCGGTGGCGCGCGAACGCGAGCAAGGCACCTTCGACCAGTTGCTGGTGACGCCGCTCACCCCGATGCAGATCCTGATCGGCAAGGCGCTGCCTTCCATCCTGATCGGACTGCTGCAGTCCACCATCATCTTCCTGATCATCCGTTTCTGGTTCGAGATCCCGATGCAGGGCTCGGTGGGGCTGCTCTACTTCGGGCTGATCGTCTTCACCGTCGCGTCCGTTGGCGTGGGCCTGTCGATATCCGCCCTGTCGCTGACCATGCAACAGGCGATGCTCTACACCTTCCTGCTGATCATGCCGCTGATGCTGCTCTCCGGCCTGTTCACGCCGGTGCGCAACATGCCTGAGGTGCTGCAGCTTGCCACCTACGCCAATCCGCTGCGCTTCGGCATGGACATCGTGCGCCGCGTCTATCTCGAAGGCGCAGGCCTCATCGATATCTGGCGCCAATTCATCCCCCTGCTGGTGCTGGCCGCCACCACGCTGCCGCTGGCGGCCTGGCTGTTCCGCAACCGGCTTTCCTGATCGTAGGTATCCGCATGTTTGACCTCCAACACTCCCCTCTTCAACCACGGCACTTCGGCTTGGCGGCCTCCGCACTCGCCCTGGCCCTGGCCTTGACCGGTTGTGCCGTCGGGCCGGATTTCGTCAGGCCCACGCCCGCAGCACCGGATGACTGGACGAGCTGGCGCAGCGGCGATGCCTCGCTGCGCATCCCGGGCGAAGCTACCCAGGCATTGCCAGCAATATGGTGGCAGGCCTTCGACGACGCAACCCTCAATGCCTTGCAGCGCCGTGCTTTCGCTGCCAGCCCGGACCTGCAGACGGCCGCGCTGCACTTCGCCCAGGCACGCGCGCAGCGCAGCACGGTGGCCGCGCAGCGCGGGCCGGAAGTCAACGCCAGCGGCAGCGCCACCCGCCAGCGCCAGAGCGAGAGCGGTGCCAGCACGCGCATGCTCGGCATCATGGGGGCCGACCCCCGCCTCACCGAGCTGCTGGCCGAGCCGTTCACGCTGTACCAGGCGGGTTTCGACGCTTCGTGGGAGCTGGATTTGTGGGGCCGCGTACGCCGCTCGGTGGAAGCCGCCGACGCCGATGTCGGCCAGCAGGCTGCACTGCTCGACCAGGCCCGCCTCAGCCTGGCCAGCGACGTGGCGCGCAACTACTTTGAGCTGCGCACCGCCCAGCGGCAGATTCGCTTGATGCGCGAGGATATCGCCGCGCTGGAAGAGCGCGCCGGGCTGTTGCAGGCGCGTGTCGAGGGCGGCGTTCTCGATCACACCGACTTGCAACGCCAGCGCGCCGAACTGGCCGCGCTGAAGGCGCAGTTGCCGCCGCTGCTGGCACAGGAAGCCGCCAGCGCCAACCAGATCGCCCTGCTGCTGGGCGAGCGCCCGGGTGCGCTGCAAGCCGAACTGGTGCCACGCGATGCCGGCGCCAGGACTGCGCTGCCCGACCTCGCCCTCGGTCTGCCATCGGAAGTGGCGCTGCGCCGCCCCGACATCCGCACCGCCGAAGCGCACCTGCACGGCGCCACCGCCAACATCGGCATTGCCAAGGCCAATCTGTATCCCAGCATCCGGCTTGGTGCCAAATTCGGGTTCGAGTCCTACCTAAGTGGCGAATTCTCCGACTGGGGCAGTCGCACCTGGTCGATCGGCCCCAGCCTCAACCTGCCGATCTTCGATCATGGCCGGCGCACAGCCACCGTGCAATTGCGCGAGCTGCAACAACAGGAAGCGGCGGTGAATTACCAGAAAACCGTGCTGAAAGCCTGGCAGGAGATCGACGATGCGCTGTCCGCCTACCGCGCCGAACAACAGCAGGCTCAGGAACTCAAAGCCCGCAGCGACGCGGCCGGCGATGCCTACCGGCTTGCCCAGGCGCGCTACGACGGCGGAATCAGTGATTTCACCGCTGTGCTCGACGCGCAGCGCAGCTATCTGCAAGCGCGTCGCGATCTGGTTAGTAGCGAAGGTCGTTTGAACACGCGCTATGTGACCGTCAACAAGGCAATCGGCAATGCGCCATTGCGGGAAGAAGATACGACGCAATGAGGTACCTGGAAAGGCCTCCGTGGACCTGCGCGGGCCTGCTCGACAGGCGTGGGCGCCTCGTCAGGTACTTGTGGTTGCTCGCCATCGCGGCGCTCTGTGCTGGATGCGCTGGCGTCAAGGTGCGGACCGTCGGCGCGAAAGACTGCATGTCGGAGCGGCGCGGTGACGTGCTGACCACCGGCAAGCTCAGCACATCGGCACGTGACGTACTTACGAGCCTCGCGGTCCAGCCAGATCGGTGCCAGCAGAGCGTCGATCCTTGTGTTCAGGCATTGACACACACGGACGGCACAACTTGCCACGCTGGCAGAAAAAGTTGTTAACAACGCAATCTTGACCATGTGGCGAGCAATCAATTTATTGACCAAATATGTATTTTCGCCATAAAATTCGCCATAAAATTCTGCACCATATAAGGCAATTTTGTGGGAACAAAAACAAACAAAGGCGAGATTGACGATCTTGAAATTGATTTCGCCAATTTAGCCCGCCTTGCCGCCTCAGATGCGCAAGAGGATACCCGTCTGCTGCTGGCGCGGCTCATCCGGAAATACCGCCAACAACGCCCCGAACTGGCTTCGCTTCTCGATCAGTCCCTGAAAGCATCCCAGACCCGCTCGGCAGGTAACGCCATCCTGCGTCGTGGCGCACCGATAACGGACGCCGGCGAGGCACCGCTACCCGTCGACGGCGATTCCCGTTTGGCGCTGATCCGGGTCTTCGATGACCGCGTCGGATTGCCTCCACCGATTCTTCCCGGCAGTGTTCATGACGCCATCGGTGCCATCATTCGCGAACGACAGGAACGTGAGCGGTTGGCCGCCCGTGGCATTAGCCCGACCCGTTCAGCCATCCTGGTAGGCCCTCCCGGTGTCGGCAAGACACTCTCGGCCCGCTGGATTGCCAGCGCTTTAGGCAAACCTCTGTGGGTACTCGACCTGACGGCGGTTATGAGTAGCCTGCTCGGCAAGACGGGCAACAACCTGCGGGCAGCCTTGGATCATGCCAAACAACACGCTGCCGTTCTGCTACTCGACGAGATCGATGCCATCGCCAAGCGGCGCAGCGACGAGTCGGATATTGGCGAACTGAAGCGCCTGGTTACCGTCATGCTCCAGGAAGTCGATCAGTGGCCCGATACCGGCCTGCTGCTGGCTGCCACCAACCACCCGGAACTGGTTGATCCAGCTTTGTGGCGACGTTTCGATCTGGTCCTCAAGTTCGATGCACCGGATGCTGCGGCGATTGCAACGGCCATCCAGCGATTCCTCGGCGACGATCTGACCTTATTCGCGTCCTGGATCGATGTCCTGGCTGCTGGGTTGCAGGGACAGTCTCTCTCAGACGTGGAGCGCAGCATCAACGCTTTGCGTCGCGGCCATGCCTTACAGATGGCGCCGCTGGAACAGTTGATCGGATCAGCCCTGGGTCAGCGTCAGGAAGCCTTGAGCAAGGCAGAACGCCTCAACCTCGCGATTGCGCTGGCCAAGGCGGGGCGACATACGCATATGCAGATCAGCCAAATGACGGGCGTCGCTCGCGACACCATTCGCAAACACGCGGGGCCTTCCCCCCGTAAAGGCAGAGGGCTCAAGTAAATGACCACGCGATACCTGATCGGCCGCGCCGAGTTGCTGACCTATCCGATCGAAGCGCCCAAGAAGAAGGTTGGCGACAAGGCGCACCCCTATACGCTCACCGAGGCCAAGCGCATCATCGTGCCGGAGATCGAGACTGCCAACCGCATTTTCCAGGAGCTCCCAGCGAAGGCTTGTGCCGATGATCTGGCGGTGGCTCGTCTGGTATTGCATCCGGCTTATCTGGCCAAGTCGTATTTCCCGAAGCTGCTGCTCGATCAGGTGGGACTCTCGTCAGTTGGATCGCGCACCCGTCGCATTCAGCCGCGTCGCCAGACCCAGAAGAAAGCACCACCGGAAATGGAGACGACGGAACTCTTCGTGTCGGGCACGCGGGCCGCAATGGGTAATTTCCCGGCCTTCGCCCGCAGCCTGAACGAACAGATGCCAGTTGCCGAGCAATTTGCCCGCATCGAGACCTTTGCGGCCATGACCCCAGCGGATCGCCTGCATCTGGAAGGCACCAATGTCGGCCATGTTTTCGAGGTCGGTCTGCATCTGCCACCCGAGGGCGATGCCTCGGATGTTCGCGCCTTATTTGCCGACTACGCCAAGGACTGCGGCTTCAGGGTCAATGGCGAGTTCGAGTTTGAAGCCGGTCGGCTGCTCTTCGTGGCAGTCGAAGGGGATGCGACCGGCCTGGAAAACCTCGCCCAGTTCACGCTGACGCGCGTCGTCCGGCCGATGCCGCATTTGCGAGCAGCCCGTCCGGTTACCCGCAGCATGCCGCTTGCAGTGTCGTTCTCCTTGCCAAGTGGAGAACCGCTCTCCCGCGAGCCCAAGGTCGCCATTCTCGATGGTGGCCTACCGGAAAAACACGTTCTCGAAAGCTATGTCCGCCGTTATTTTCTGGCCGACGAGGAGGCCAGCGACGTACCCGATTTCACTGAGCACGGACTGGGCGTCACCTCGGCGGTGCTGTTCGGGCCGATTGAGCCCGAAGCAACGGCGGAGCGCCCCTATGCGCCGGTCGATCATCACCGTGTCCTGGACGCAAAAATTGACGGGGAAGATCCCTACGAGTTGTATCGCACGCTCGGCCATGTGGAAACCGTACTGCTCTCGCGCCAGTATCAGTTCATCAATCTCAGCCTCGGGCCTGACCTGCCGATCGAAGACCAGGATGTCCATGCCTGGACGGCCGTCATCGACAGCATCCTGAGCGATGGGGAAACCTTGATGACGGTGGCTGTGGGCAATAACGGGGAACGTGATGCCGCACTCAGCCTCAATCGCATCCAAGTACCTTCTGATAGCGTCAACGCCTTGTCCGTCGGCGCCACCGACCGGACCGGTAACGACTGGAAACGGGCCAGCTACAGTGCCACCGGCCCCGGTCGCAGCCCGGGGCGCCGGAAACCGGATGTCGTTGCTTTCGGTGGCGCACCGAAGGAATATTTTCACGTCGCAGCGCCCGGCACGCGGCCCAACCTCGCTGCGACCTTGGGAACCAGCTTCGCGGCTCCGCTCGCCTTACGCTCGGCAGTCGGCATCCGCGCCATTCTGGGCGACGCGGTTCATCCGCTGACCATCAAATCGCTGCTGATCCACGGCTGCGAAACGAAGGACGAGCATGATGTCCATCACGTCGGCTGGGGCCGGGTGCCGGCTGATCTGAACCAGTTGATCACCTGCGGCGACGGGGAAGCCCGGATCATTTACCAGGGTGAACTTCGCCCGGGGAAGTTCCTGCGGGCCCCCATTCCTTTGCCGCCTTTCCAACTGGAAGGCAAGGTTCGCTTGCGGGCGACGTTCTGCTATGCCAGTCCGGTCGATCCGCAGGATGCCGGCGCCTATACCAAAGCCGGTCTCGGTATCACCTTCCGTCCCAACAGCAGCAAGCGCAAGGCAGGTGCCGTCAATGCGTCGTCGGTCAGCTTTTTCCCAGCGGCCGAGTTCCGGACCGAAGCCGAACTGCGGACCGATCTGGGCAAGTGGGAGACTGTGCTGCATGCGGAAAACAGTTACTACGGCAGCAGTCTGCTCGAACCGGTGTTCGACGTGCATTACAACGCTCGCGAGGCCGGTGGCCTCGCATCATCCGGAGCGCCCGCCATTCGCTATGCCCTAGTGGTCACGGTGCACGCACCGAAGCATGCCCAATTGCACCAAGACATTCTCAAGGCACACGCCGTGCTGCAGGCACTGGAGCCGCAAGTCTCGCTGCCGCTGCGTGCACGAACCTGAATCCAGCCAGGGATGCAATGAGCCAGGTCGATCTCTACCTTGATGCGGCCGAACGGGCCAACACCCGACGCAGCTATGCGTCAGCCATCCAGCACTTCGAGGTTGAGTGGGGAGGCTTGTTGCCGGCAACCATCGATTCGATTGCCCGTTACCTGGCCGCCTACGCCGAATCCCTGTCGCTGAACACCCTGAAACACCGCCTCGCGGCGCTGTCGCGCTGGCACCAGGATCATGGCTTTCCGGATCCGACCAAGGCCCCGAAGATCCGGCAATTGCTCAAAGGTATCCGAACGCTCCATCCTGCCCGGGAAAAGCGGGCCAAGCCGCTGGAACTGGAACTATTGAACAGCGTCACTGACTGGCTGGTAGCAGCCACCGCAGCGGCAGTCGGCCGGGGAGATTCGGCCAGTGCCCTGCGGCACACCCGGGATCGCGCCCTGATTCTCCTCGGATTCTGGCGCGGGTTTCGCTCCGACGAACTGGCCAATCTTCGCATCGAATTCATTGAAATCAAGCCCGGCGAAGGGCTGACCTGTTTCTTGCCGCGCAGCAAGGGGGATCGCGATCTCGAAGGGCGAAGCTTCTCCTGCCCAGCCTTGTCCCGGCTGTGCCCCGTCGAGGCGGTCGAAGACTGGCTGGCTTTATCCAAACTGACGGCGGGTCCGCTATTCCGCAAGATTGATCGCTGGGGGCATTTGTCCGAGGCTGAACTGACGCCGAGCAGCATCATTCCCATGCTTCGGAAGTTATTGAGCCAGGCGGGCGTGACCGATGCCGAAGCCTTCAGCAGCCACTCGCTACGCCGCGGTTTTGCCCAGTGGGCCGGGATGAGTGGTTGGGATCTTCGGGAGTTGATGAATTACGTGGGCTGGCGCGACGTGAAGGCCGCCATGCGCTATCTGGATGGGGTCAGCACCGACCAGAAAGCACGTTTCGAGCAAGGTCTGGATCGGGCGCTACCGGAAACATCGTCCGCCTCGACGCCGCAATTGCCCAGCCTGCCCGAGGTCTCACTCACCACGATCGAGGTTTCCCTCGATCTGTCAGCCTTCAATGGCAGCCGCCGTGCCGTCGCCAATGCCCTGCGAGACATGACGAGTACCAGCCTTTCCCGGTTTCAGGCACAGCCCCTGGACCAGGAGGGCCGTCGATATCAGATTGCCGTCCCGACGCCCTCGACCGATATTTTGGACGATCATCTCTACACCTTGCTCGATGAACTCCATCGCGTTGCCGATGCCCGTGAGTGTTTTCTGGAGGCGGTCTGCCGCGACCCGGCCACCGGTCGGCATTGGGATTGATCCCGCATGACCCAACTTCACGAGACCGCGTACCCACGCCTGAAGGCAGACCCATCGGCACAGGATCTCGACGAGATTTATACCCTGACCCCCGATGAAATCGCGTTCATTGACAAAACCGTCAAGCGTCCCATTGCCCGCTCGGCAGCATTCATCTACCTGAAGCTGTTTCAGCGTCTTGGGTACTTCGTCCACATCAGGGATG
>NZ_CALAYQ010000099.1:0-13461 GCF_937894855.1 uncultured Zoogloea sp. | reverse complement strand
ACCTCGCGCCGGGCGTGTGCTCGGCGACGAAGCCCGGCGGCTACTGCGACCCCAACGGCGACGGGGCGTACTTCGATGGCGACTTCACGAAGGGCAACATGGAGCACTCCGCGAAGTGCGGATAAGCCCGGCGGCCCGCCCGTGACAGGCGGGCCGCGCAGCTCACTCGGCCAGATCGGCGAGGGCAGCCTGGACCGCGCGCGCCCGGGCGTGGCCCTTCTCCGTGCAGGTCCACAGCGCGTCGCTCTCGTCGGGCAGGACGTCCCGCTCGACATCGTCGATCTCGGCGAGGCCGAGCAGCTTCGCCCGGAGCTTGCCGGGGTGGTCCACATCCACACCGCGCCCGCGCAGCGCCTCGGCGAGCGTGTCGACGGTGGCCGGCTCGATGGCCGCGAGCACCACAATGGCGATGTCGCACGTCAGCTGCAGCACCGGCTCACGCGCGGGCGTCGGCAGGGCTGCCAGCGGGCAGGCGGTCACGTGGGCGTCGATGTCGTCCACGAGGTCGTGCGCGAGCTCGGCGATCTCCTCGCCGAGCTCACTCTCCAACTGCCAGCTGGCGACCGGGCGGGCGAACACGTGCGCGATCACGTCCGGCGGGACCTCGCGGAAGTCGACGGTGGCGCCGGCCTCGGCGAGCGCCTCCTCCGGGCTGTTGCTCTCGCTGTCGTTGGCGGCCTGGATCGCCGCGCGGTCGAAGATCAACCGGAACACGCGGCCGCCGGGGTGGCGGTAGTAGTGGCCGTCCGTGACGGCGTAAAACGAGATGGGATCGGCGAGGCTCGCCAGGGAAAGGGCGGCGCCGAGGCCAGTGGAACGGGACATTTTCACCTCCGCCCGAAATGGGCTGCTGGTAGAGACGGCCCCGCAGCGGCCGTATTCTGGCGCGTAGACGCCCGCCCGGGCTCTGGTAGGGTGCGGACATGTTCGGCCGCCGATTCCGCTTCCTGTTCGCTCCCATCCCCGACACCGAAGGCGCAGGCGCGCCCGCTGGTGGTGGTGCTCCCCCGCCCGTGGTCCCCGCTCCGCCAGCTGGCGACGCCAAGCCGCCCGCCCCCCCAGCCGCCCCGGTCCCGCCCGTGGTCCCGCCAACCGTCGACCTTGAGAGCCCGGCGATCAAGCAGCTGATCGCGGCGGCGCAGGCGAAGGCCGCGTCCGAGGCGAGGCTCCAGGCGCTGACCGAGGCGAAGCTGGCCGCCGAGGAAGCGAAGCGCGTCGCGGCGATGGATGCCGAGACCCGGGCGAGGCATGAGCAGGAGATCCTCAAGCAGGAGGCCGCGACGGCGAAGGGCGCCGCGACGAAGGCCGAGAACGCCGTCGCCGCAGCCGCCCGCGAGGCCGCCATCTTCCGGCAGCTCGCGCTCACCGGCCTCGTCCCGCACGACGAGGAGGTCGCCGCGATGGTCGCCGCTGCTGCGCCGGCCACCCTCGTCCCCGGCGACACCGCCTGGATCACCAAGCTCGCGGCGGCTCGCCCGTACCTGTTCAAAGCCGCCGAGCAGAAGCCCGGCACCGCCTCGCCCGCGGAGATCGTCGCCGCCGGCCGCACCACCGTGCCCGCGGCTCCGGCTGCGCCCGCGGCTCCCGGCGCCCCGCGTCCGAACGCCCACGAGCTCTCGGACGACGCGTGGGCGAAGCGAAAGGCCGAGCTCGGCATCCGGTAGCTACGTGCGAAGCGCGGGGTTTGTTGACCCCCTCCGGACCCTGCCATTTACTGCCTGCAGGGCGGCTCCGTTGGCCGCTGAACCGCCGACACCACACGGAGCCAGATGAGCTACTTCGAGACACACATCATCCCCCTGGCGCAGGAGAACTTCCTTCAGCGCGTCTTCTTCGAGGCGCTGGTCCCGGAGCTCAAGTACCTGGCGGCCTGCCCCTATGAGGAGATGCAGACCGGCAACGGCGACACCATCATCCGGACCGTGCCGGGGCTCATGAACTCCAACCCGACCATCCTGGCGCCGGGGAAGGACCTGCAGCCGGAGTCGACGCAGTACGAGCACTTCGTCACCACCATCAACCAGTATGGTGGCTCGCTCGACATCCCGACCAACCAGACCGCGCTCACCCTCGGCGGGCCGCAGGTCTACATGGCCCAGAAGATGAAGGAGCTCGCCACCCAGGCGGGCATGATGACCAACCGCATGGCGCGCGACGCCATCATCAAGGCGTACCTCGGCGGCAACGCGGTCGTGGTCGCGGCCAACGGCAACACGACCTCGCTCCACATCAACAGCCTCAACGGCTTCTGGGAGGTCGTCAAGAACGGCAAGCCGACGACGATCTCCACCACCAACCCGCGGGTGATCACCGTCGCCGGCGTGGCCCGCAACGCCATCGGGTACACCCCCGACTTCGACGACTACCCGGACGGCCCGGGCGTGCTCACCCTGAGCGCCGCCATCAACGCCGCCGCCGGTGATGTCGTCCTCGCCGCCGACCGCAGCCGCATCCTCCGCCCCAAGAACGCGACCTTCGACAAACTGGCCGCCAACGACGGCGCGACGATCGCCCTGTTCCGCCGCGCCGCCGCCGAGCTCCACAACGACTCGGTCGCCCCGAACGCGGACGGCTTCTACCACGTGCACTGCGCCCCCTACGTGATCTCGGAGCTCCAGAGCGACAACGAGTTCCAGCGCATGGTCCAGGGCATGGGCACCGCGGCCTACCCCAAGGACGGCTCGATCGGCACGATCGGCAACCTCCGCTTCTTCGCCAACAACCAGGCCCCGCAGCCCGGCGTCAACAACAGCGGCACCCCGATCACCGTCCCGACCCGCGGCACCCAGCTGGCTACCGGCTACTGGGGCGAGCTCTACAACGCCAACGGCGTGCAGGTGCAGCGCTCGGTCGTCATCGGCGCCAAGGCCGTCACCACGCTCTACAGCGACGAGTCCAAGGCGATGCTCGCCGAGGCCGGTCAGCCCGTGGGTGGCCGCCCGACCTTCACCATGGTCGGCAACCAGATCCAGATGATGGCGAGCGTCGCCGACCTCGGGAACATCCGCATCACCATCCGCCCGCCCATCGACCGCGCCGGCCAGCAGGTCGCGGCGAGCTGGACCACCACCCGCGGCTTCCCCGTCTACTGCAACCTGCTCTCGGGGCAGTCGGCCGGCCGCTTCAAGCGCGCCATGGTCGTGGAGACGGGCTTCGAGGCCCTGTAGCCCCTGACCGAGCCCGCCGTCCTCGCCGGCGGCGGGCTGCTCGTCACCCTGCTCCCTCTGTTCACCAGCGAAAGCCGCCGCCATGCCCACCGCCGAAGACCACATCCGCAAGAGCAACATCCACTCCCTCGCCAACGGCCTGGACGCCATCGACTTCGTCTCCATCGTCAAGGGCCTCGTCCCCCGCACGATCGTCACGACCGGCCTCACGTCGCTCGCGGCGCAGCCTCTCGTCGACAGCGACGGCGTGACGCCGGTCTACGGCGCGGTCGGGACGGTCACGGACTCGTCCGACACCGGCCTGACGAAGATCCTCGCGGGGGCCGTGGGCGCCGGCGAGGTGCTCGTCACCTACGACGCGGACGGCCGCCCGACCCTCACCTTCAACGCCGCCGTCACCGGCTACAAGGTCGAGATGCACCACACCCTGCCGGCGACGCTGGTCTCGGTCCTGCTCGCCAAGAGCATGTGATCCTGCCCGCAACGACCTGACCGAAAGGACAGCCGACCATGCTCACGCCCCAGCGACCCTCCCTCCACCAGACCGTCCAGCAGCACGCCGCGACGGCTCTGGCCCTCATCGTCGGGGCCCAGTTCGCGCCCCTGGCGACCGCCAGCTTCACCCCGGACCCGGAGCTCGACGAGTTCCCGGCCGACACCACCAGCGGCTCGATCACCGCGACGATGAAGCCCGGCGTGGCGTGCATCGCCGGCAAGCCCTACGTCTTCCGGAAGAAGGCCGCCGCCAACAGCTACACGATCGCCTTCTCCGGCAGCGAGACCTACGAGGGTGCCTCCACCATCGTCCTGTCCGACGACGACGCGGTCGCGGCCATCATGTGGGACCCGGTCTCGGCGGAGTGGGTCCGGGCGTCGGCGGCGGGCGTCGGCGGTGATGTGCCGGCCGGGGTCGCGGCCATCGACGGCAGCAACATCTCTGGCGCCGACCTGACTGCCTTCAAGGCCAAGATCGCCGCGGTCGCCAAGGCCGACACCCAGAGCTTCGGGCCCTTCGACCTCTCCCTGATCGGCGCTACCGCCGACAAGATGCGGTTTTACCCGGGCTTCGCGTGCACCGTCACCGGCGTCGTCTCGGCCCAGCTGAAGGGCACCGTCGCCACCGGGGCGGCGACCACCACCCTGACGACCACCGCGGGCTCGCCCACGGGCAACTCCATCACCCACGCCATCGGCGAGACGGTGAACCAGAAGAAGACCATGGCGCCCTCGGGGGCCAACTGCGTGGTCGGTGCGACCGACTTCATCGAGCTCGCCATCACCGGCACGAACGACGGCGCGAACTCCAAGGCCGGCTACACGATCCAGTACACGCGGACCTGAGCCGCGCCTCGCCGGGCCCCTGCCGGCGCTGTATGGTCGAGACATGAGCACCAGCGACCAGACCAAGCCCGAGCCCCGCGACGACGCCTCGCGGGGCTCGACGCGTAAGCGCGACGATATCGCCGACCTCCTCGCCGACTTCCGGAGCGAGGTCCGCCGCGAGCTCGGCGAACTGCGCGGGCAGATCTCCGACCTCCTCTCCATCGTCCAGGCCGCGCTGCCGGCCTCGATGACGCAGCTCTCCGCGAGCTCCATCGCCCTGCTCACCGCCGAGGCGCCGCAGACCAAGCTCCGCCTCCTCGCGCCCTTCACCTCCGCCCTCGGGACCTTCCCGGTCGGCGAGGAGTTCGACGCCGGCGATCACCGCATCCGCACCCACGGCTCGCGCATGGTCCTCGGGCTCGCGCCGGTCCTGACCGACGCCCCCGCCAAGGCCGTCGCCGACCTCATCCACAAGCAGACCCTGCACCTCGCCGCCGAGGCCCGCGAGCAGGACCGTAAGCGGCTCGCCGCCGAGGCAGCGGCCACCCGCGCCCGCGCCGATGAGCTCGACGCGGCCGCCAAGGCGAGCTGACCATGCCCCTCACCGACACCGAAAAGCACTCCATCGAGTACCACCTCGGCTTCGTCCAGGATCAGCAGGTGCTCGTCATGAGCGGCAACCTGACCTGGCATCAGGTGATCTCGATGCTGCGGGCGAACATCGACCGCACGACCGAGGACAAGGTCTACCGCGTGCGCGAGGCCCTGTGCGAGTGCCAGAAGGTGCAGGACCAGCTGAAGAAGGTCCGCGAGCGCTTCGGGGTGAAGCGCGTCGGCGACACCGAGCTCGACAACCGCGAGGCCATCGAGCTCTTGGAGAACGAGTACACCCGCTGGACCGACAAGCTCGCTGACATGTACGGCGGCTTGAAGAACGCCTACAGCCTGGAGCATCAACGCCTGACCGGCGCCCCTGGCGTCGTGGAGTCCTACTGACATGAGCCACTGGAAAGACATCCGCGGCAAGGTGCTCGTCGCCGACCTCGCTACCACCGACCCCGACGTGGAGGCGACGCAGGCCCCGCACGCGTCCATGGCGTTCGTGGCGCCGAAGCCCAAGGTCGACGACACCTCCGAGAACCTCAACGAGATCCTGATTGTGGTCTACGCCTACAGCGACGCCGGCGGCACGACCAAGGTCAGCGGCACCGTCGACATCCAGGTGCTGGAGCGGGACGACGACCCGGTGCTGGAGAACAAGAACATCTACGTCGGTCGCGACCTCAAGGCGGGCCTCGTCTGCGGCCGGGCCTTCCCGTTCTTCGCGCGGCAGTTCCAGCTGAGCGTCCGGCTCTCCAACCCCGGCGGCAACGCGGCGGCCGCCAACCACCTGCGGGTCTTCTACCGGAGCAACCGGTGAGCTGCGGCTGCGGGTGCGGCGGCGGACACCTGCCGACCTGCGTCCACTACCAAGACCTGATCGGCACGGATGTGTCGGCTCTGTCTGGTGATGCGTGTGGCGCGGGCGCCAGCAACATGCCCGTCGTCGGCATCGGCTGCGCCCCGCTCGTCGGCCTGTTCGGCGTGCAGGACATGGCCCGCCGGCTCAAGGCCAGCCTCGGCGGCACCCCGTACCGCGTCTTCATCGTGTGGGAGCGGCTCGCGGACGGCGGCGAGGAATGGGTCGACGTGCGCCGCGTCGAGCTCATGCCAGTCGAAGTACGCGGCCTCGCCGACGTGATCATTGAGCTCACCCCGAGCGGCTCCAGCTTCGAGGGCGAGGTGGTGCTCATGAACATCTCGCCTCGGCAGGTGACGCAGGACGACCTGCTCGGCCGCATGGAGGGCGCCGCGTGGGATGGCGACGGCTGCCGCTTCTTCTACGAGATCGTCCAGCACCAGATTTGCCAGGGCCGCGCCGAGCCGACGCGTCTGCGCTGCGTCCCCAAGGGCCACCCCGAGCTGCGCACCGCGAGAGCGCCGACCGGATTCATGATCCGCCTCATCGACTCCGGCATCGCGCGCGGGCGCCACGGCGAGGACCGCAGCATCGGCGCCGGCGAGCAGCCCGAGCACAACACCTGGGACCACGTCGGGGGCGGCTGACGTGGGCCTGCGCATCAAGGTCACGGGCCTCGCCGCGCTAGAGCGGGAGCTCGCGTCGCAGGAGCGCAAGGTCCACGCCGACTTGGTCCGCACGTGTCGCCGGGCCGCGGAGTTCTGCCGCGAGCGAGCCCTGCACCACGCCGCGCGGGCGGGCATCAAGCCCCACAAGAACAGCACCGGCAAGGATTACGCATCGAGCTTCAAGATCGAGCCGACCCGCGAGGGAGCGGTGCTCGGGAACACGGCCAAGCACGCGCGCTTCGTGGAGCAGGGGCGTCGAGCCGGCCGCCCACCGCCCGTGCTGGTGATCCTCATGTGGATGTTCGAGCGCGGCATCATCAAGAACATCCCGAGCTTCAAGCAGGCCGTGCACGTCGACAAGGCCATCAAGGGCCGCACGCGTCGCATCATGATCGGCGTGAAGCAGGAAGTGGCGGTGCAGAGGCGGACGACGGCGCGTGAGGCATACGTCGCGCAGGCCCGCTCCAAGGCCTACGCGATCGCCAGGAGCATCGGCCGCAAGGGCATCCGCGGGAAGTTCCCGGTCGGCAAGGCGGTTGGCGACACCAAGCGCTTCATCCGGGCCGAGCTCAACCGCGTGCGCCGCGGCGACCACCGCTGAAATACGAGAGGCCCGCGTTGGCGCTCCTGTAGACGCAGGAGCGGTTTGCCCAACGTGGGCCTCAAGGTGCTGTTCCGGCTTCTGCTTCCGTCCAGCACTCGGGTGATCGGCGCTCAGTACCTCGCGCCGCAGGGCTCCTCCCGCTGACCCATCGCTTTCAAATGCGCATCGGCATCACCACGCCGAGGAAGTCGGGCCCGTCGACCGGGCGCAGTACGCAGGGGTCGAGCTCTCCCTGGAACTCCAGGGCCACCTGCGCCGTCGTCATCGCCGCCAGCACCTCAATCAGGTATCTCGCGTTGAAGCCGGCCGCGAGCGGCTCGCCCTTGAACTCGACGTCGATCTCCTCGCGCGCGATACCGAGGTCGGGGTTGTCGGCCGTCAGCACCAGCGACCCCTTGGCGATCTCCAGCTTCACGGTCGCGGTCTTCTCGGGCGCCATCATCTCGGAGCGCTTGAGGACTGCGATGAGCTCGGTCCGGTCGGCGACGACGCGGCGCTGGTGGTTCTTCGGGATCACCTGCTCGTACGGCGGGAACACGACGTTGTTGAGCTTGATCGACATGTGGGCTTGACCTGACCGCAGGAACAGGTGGCCGCTCGGTCCGCTGGAGGCCATCGCCACCTCGCCGGGCCGCTTGTCGATGAACTTGCGGAGCTCGATGAGGCCCTTGCGCGGGATGATGAGCTTGTCGGTCTTCGGGAAGGGCATCTCGGCGGCGAGCTTCGTGAGGCGGTGGCCGTCCGTGCTGACCGCGGTGAGGCGCTGGCCGGTGCTCTCGACGTAGAGGCCGTTGAGATTGGTTCGCGCCTCGTCGGTTGAGACGCTGAACATGGTCCGATCGATGGCGTCGCGCAGGCCGGCGCACGGGACCACGGTCCACGCGCTCGTCTTCTCGGCCTCGGGGATCTCGGGGAAGTCGCCGGGGCCCTGGCCCATGAGCTTGAACTCGCTCCGCCCGGTCTTGACGCTGATCCAGTGGTTCTCCAGGCCCTTGATGCGCAGGGGCTTGGCGGGGAGCGAGCGGACCACATTCAGGAGGTGGGCGGCCGCGATGCACACGCCTCCGTGCGAGACCGCGGCGGCATCGAGCACCTCACGCACGCTCACCTGCATGTCCGTGGCCGTCATCGAGAGGCCGTGCACGTCGGCGCGCAGGAGGACAGAGGCGAGGATGGGCTGGTTGTTGCTGCGCCGGTCGGCGACGCTGACGGCCGCAGCGAGGGCGGCGGCGAACTTCGGCTGGTCGATCTCGAACTCGATGGTCTTCTGCATGGTGAATCTCGGAGGTCTGCCCGCGTCCACGGGCCATGCGACTACTCGGATGTGGTGGGCGTAAGCGCCGGCTGGGCCCCTTGGACCTGGCCGTGGTGGCCGCTATTCACCGCCCGCAGGCCCACCCGTTCCTCGCGGGCTTGCGGCGGCGCCTCGAAGCGCTGGAGCCCGCGTTCCCGTGGGGCGAGCCGGTGGAGGCGGCCTACCACGGCGGAGCGCCCGGCGTGGACACGGACTTCGGCGCCTTCGCGGCGCAGCTCGGGATTGCCGTCGAGCGCTTCCCGTACCGCGACGACCTCGGCAGGCGCGGCGGGCCGGTGCGCAACGGGGAGATGCTCGTCGGCGTGCGAGGGGCCGAGCGCCTACCGGGCGCGACCGGGGTGCTGTCCTTCCAGGGCGGGGACGGCACCGCCGACATGGTCCGGCAGGCGCGCGGGCGCGGCGTCCCGGTGCTCGACATCGCGACCCACGCGGCTGCGCTGGAGCCGTTCCAGCGGTGGACCAAGGACGACGCGTGGCTGGTACGGAGCGACCGGCGGCGCTGCCTGGAGGTGCAGGCCGGGCGCCCCGGCGTCGGCCCGCCGATCATGAGCGGGCACTGGATGAAGGTCGGCGGCGAGGTGGTGCTGCCGGCGTGGGCGCTCTACGTCGGCCGCGACGCGCATGGGCTGCGCGGGCACCCGCGGCTCCACAACCCCTTCCCGGTGAAGCCCGCCGGCGGCGACACCGGCGAGGTCATCGTCTACGGCCCGCACGGCCCCGAGCGCTGCTCCGCCGACCGGGCGCTCGGCTTCTACCGCCAGCACCTGACCATCCGCTGCCACGATGACCCGCGCCTGCGCGCCGAGCTCGAAGCCATCGCCGCGAATCGGCGCATCCTCGTGTGCTGGTGCGGCTGGCAGAAGCCCTGCCACGCCTGCATCGTCGCTGAGTTCGCGGTCGGCTTCCTCGCCATCACCGCCGTGTCGGCGGCTTGCTCGGCGGGCCGCGCCTGATAGGCTGCCGCACCTTCAGCGGGGACTGCATGGCGCAGGAGGTCGGGGCGCCCGGGATTATCCGGGCGCCCTGTTTTGTGCGAGCGTCGCCGCATGAAGCCAGCCCCACCCAAGACCCGCCGCAGCCGCCTCGGCGACCTCACCTCGCCGAACCGCGACGGCACCACCGGGCTCCCCACCGGCCAGCTGGTCACGCTCGCCTCGGGCACCGACGTCGTGGACGCGCCGACAAGCTTCGGGCCCGAGATGGCCGCCAAGCTCGCGGTCGTCGACCTCCTCCGCAACTTCGCCGCGCACGACGTGCAGTGGAAGCAGGTCGTCACCGGCGCCGCCCAGCCGGCGCAGGTCATCCACCTGCGCAGCGGCGCGGTGATCCTGAACTGGCCGGAGCAGGGGGTCATCGAGGCGCCCCTCAAAATGACCGTGCAGGAGCAGGGCGAGTTCGACTACGACGACCTCGGGCTGTCCGGCCCGAACATGCTGGACGAGACGCTCGACAAATTCGGCGTCGGCACGGTGCTCATGCACGAGGCCGACGTGAGCGGCACCGTGGCGATTGACCTCGTGGTCGCATCGTCCTCCATCCGCGACGCGGTGAGGCTCGCGCTGCGCCGGCTGTTCGCCATGGAGGAGAAGGACACCCGCACCGGGCGCCGCGTGGTCCTCTCCAGCTACTACGACTGTGACGTGCGCGTGAGCCTCGCGCGGCGGCCGTTCCAGACCGACAACACCCCCTCCGAGATCCAGGCGGGGCGGTACGGGC
Organism: uncultured Zoogloea sp.; assembly: GCF_937894855.1. Lineage (NCBI taxonomy): Bacteria > Pseudomonadati > Pseudomonadota > Betaproteobacteria > Rhodocyclales > Zoogloeaceae > Zoogloea > uncultured Zoogloea sp. The sequence goes on along the minus strand of NZ_CALAYQ010000099.1, from coordinate 3,209 downwards.
TGACGTGCCTCCTCGACATCGACGTGCCGGCGGTGCGCCTCGTCGCGTCGCCCGGGGTCTTCGAGACGAACCCAGCCCCGGCGATCGAGTAGGTTGGGGGTGGCTGGTGGCGTCCGGTAGGGTCGCGGGCGGAGAAGCACCACGTGGTAGGAATCAGCCGTTACTTCGCCGGAGAGCCCCTGCGGTCTGTCCTCGGTGCCATCGAGGGCGTCAACCTCATCGAGATCTCGCCCCAGAACATCGAGCAGGGCGCCGGCACCGGCGTCGTGTGCGTCGTCGGAGAGTGCGAGGACGGCCCCTACAACACCCCCACCATCATCCGGTCGGGGGCCGACTTCCTCCGGACCTTCGGCGGCTTCGGCTTCAACCACGACGGCCTCTCCAGCCAGAGCCCCGTCGCGCGCCGCTCCGGCGGCTCCGAGCTCTGGAACGGCAACCTCTACCTCGGCCTCTACGGCAACGTCTTCGGCGCCGCGCTGGTCATCGTGCGGGTCAAGACCGCCGCGGGCTTTGTCCGCTTCCGGCGTTTCGCCAGCATGACCGCGACCAAGCGCGGGCCCCACGACTTGGAGCCCGGCGACACCGCGGCCTTCGAGGTCGACGGCGCCGGCGTCACCGCCACCATCAACGCGACCGCGGCCACCATGCTCGGCGTCGGCGGCACCTTCCCGACGCTGTTCACCGGCATCGAGAAGGTCCTCTTCAAGGACGAGTTCGGGAACATCCGCCCGGTCAACTTCGCCGCGACCGACCAGGCCAACACCGACGTCCGCGACGCCATCAACAAGCAGCTCGGCTACGCCGCATGCGCGCTGGACGGCGGCCAGCTAAAGTTCTCGTCGCGCATCCGCGGCGCCAAGGGCTACTTCGAGATCGCCGGCGGCACCCCGGCCGCGATCACGACGCTGGGCTTCACCACGACCAACACCGCCGAGGTGGACAAGGTCACGGTCGTCAACGCCGCAGCCGGCGCCTACACCTTCACGGTCGCGGTGCTCTACAACGGCGTGATCACCACGTACACGGGCACCTTCACCCGCGTGCTGGAGACCGTCGCCCAGATCCGCACCGGGCTGATCGCCAACTTCAACGCGACCAACCCGCTGGCCCCGGTCACGCTCTCCGAGGGCGGCGCGGGCGTCATCAACATCACCAGCAACGTCGCTGGCATCCCGATCACCACGGCCATCACCGCGACGCCGAACGTCGGCGACTTCACCACCGCCAACGTCACCCCCAACAGCGCCAGCTTCGCCAAGGGCACCGGCAACGTCCAGGACGTGGATCGCGTCCTCGACTCCGAGATCGTCACCATCGTCGCGGCGCTCGGCGGCCTCAATGCCCGCATGCTCACGACCGGCTTCGCCCGGATCTGGAACGACACCACCGCCGAGACCGGCACCCTCAAGTTTGTCAGCGGCGCGGTGGGCCTCGCCCTCGGCTTCGTCGCAGGCACGCTCGTAAACGCCGGCGTCGGCGCGGCGCGCAACATCCCGGCCGGCACCCGCGTGCAGGACGATGCTGGCTTCACGTGGGTCACGTGCATCTCCACCCTGACCGACAAGGGCGGCGGCCCGTTCGACCTCGACGTGCGCCCGGCGCTCGACGACGACAGCACCCCGACTGCCGGCATCGGCGACGTGAACACGCTCGTCGACGTGCTGGAGGACGAGTTCGAGGTCAGCAACACCGCCATCCTCCAGCGCATGTCGCCCGCCAACTTCGACACCGCCTACGAGACGGCGCTGAAGAAGACGGTCGACCCCGGCGGACCGGTCGCCCCGCTCATCAACCACATCACCTGCGCCCGCATCAGCGAGAGCATCGACGCCTCGCTGGCCAACAACATCCCCTCCGCCATCAAGGCCGAGCACGCGATGCGCTGCGGCTGGTCGGCGCCTCCGCTCGGCTTCTCGGTCGACGACACCCTCTCCGACACCGCGCAGGGCGTGCCCACCATGGGCAAGTCCCGCAACATGTTCTTCCCCTTCCCGGGCATCCTTGTCAGGGTCCCGGCGATCTCCGACCTCGGGGCCGCGGCCGGCGGCCTCGGCTTCACAGACGACGGCCTGATCAACCGGCGCTCCAACATCATCTGCGCCGCCATCGCCTCGCGCATCGCCCCCGAGGAGTCCATCGCGCAAGACCTAACCAGGACCTTCATCGGCCGTCAGCTCCACGTGGCGGGCCTGGAGGACACCTACAACTCCTCGCGCGGCGGCATCGCCCTGCAGGTGGAGGACTACATCGCGCTCAAGGCCGCGGGCGTCATGACGATCAAGATGGACCCGGACGCGGGCTTCTCGGTCCTCTCCGACGTGACCTGCAAGCCCGAGGCGGACAACGCCGACGAGAGCAACGGCAACCACCGCCGCATGGGGAATTTCCTCGGAGACTCGCTCCGCAAGATCGCCCGACCCTTCATCGGCACCCTGCGCAAGGAGAGCGGCCGGGTCTCGCTGCTGGAGAGCGAGCGCGGCTTCCTGCGCGACCTCAAGGCGGAGAACGACCCCAGCCAGGCCCGCATCTTCGACTTCATCTGCGAGGACACGACCAACGCCACGCTGACGGCGCTCGGCCACGCGGACCTCGACATCAAGGTCCAGATCCTCCCCCACTACAAGCACATCAACCTGCGCACCCTCGTGACCGCCCAGGCCATCATCCCCAACCAGGCCTGACCTGAAAGACAGCAGACATGCCGATCAACAAGCTCAAGGGCCAAGACATCCAGGTCGTCTGCGTCGTCGACGACAAGGCGGAGGACCGCGTCGGGCCGTGGCTCGACATGGACGTCACGCTGCGCAAGGAGGTCCTCGAAGGCGAGTACCTCGGCGAGACCACGACCTACTTCGACAGCGTCTTCCGCGGGTGCCAGATCGCCCTGAAGGGCCACCTGCGCGGCGCGATGTGGCTGAAGATCATCGACCGCGACATCAAGCGGGCCCGGTACCAGACCGGCGGCCTCATCCGCTTTGACATCGTAGCGGTGATGAAATTCCCCGGGCTGGTGCTGCCGTACACCTTCCGGGACGTGACCTTCGCGGACCACAAGATCACCATCGCGGACCGCAAGAGCTTCGTGGAGGCGGCCATCGACGCGATGTGCTCCGAGAACCCCGCGGTCGGCAACATCTGACCGGGCGCCCTCGCAGCCGGGCCCGTGCTCCCTCGGGGCGCGGGCCTTGCTCGTTGTGGGCCGCGCCGGG
>NZ_CALAYQ010000098.1:0-11764 GCF_937894855.1 uncultured Zoogloea sp. | reverse complement strand
TCAAGCAGGGCACGGTGACGGCCTCGCTGATGCTGCGCAAGCTCGGCAGCTATCCGCGCCAAAACGGCTTGGCCGTCGCCCTGCGCGAGCTGGGGCGCATCGAGCGCACGCTGTTCATTCTGGATTGGCTGCAAAGCGTGGAGCTGCGCCGCCGCGTCCATGCGGGGCTGAATAAGGGCGAGGCGCGCAACGCGCTGGCCAGAGCGGTCTTCTTCTACCGATTGGGTGAAATCCGCGACCGCAGTTTTGAGCAGCAGCGCTACCGGGCCAGCGGCCTCAATCTGGTGACGGCGGCCATCGTGTTGTGGAACACGGTCTATCTGGAGCGTGCCACCAGTGCTTTGCGTGCCCACGGTAAGGCGCTGGACGACACGTTGCTGCAATATCTGTCACCGCTGGGGTGGGAACATATCAACCTGACCGGCGATTACCTATGGCGCAGCAGTGCCAAGGTCGGTGCGGGGAAGTTCAGACCATTGCGACCGCTGCCACCGGCTTAGCGTGCTTTATTTTCCGTTTTCTGAGACGACCCCTTCATCACCAGCCCGGCCGCGTTCGACTTTTCCTGGTTTTTTTGTACCCGAATGAAGTTGTCAGTGAAAAACGGTTCCGACATGCCGTTATAGTCATCAAGACCCTCGTGATGGCCCTATCGCGTCGGCCGTATCACGCCAGCGGCAAGTCGGAGATGCCCCGCACCCGGATCGACCCCGCGCTCCATGCCCCTCGTGACGCAGCCGGGCAGGGCACGCCGTCCTGCAACCCGCAGCGAGCGCCCCACGGCCGGCCGGTTCTGGAATCCGGGTTGATTGCGTACCCACCAACATTGCCTGGGAAGCCCCATGCCTCTCGCCAATCGCATCGAGCGCAGACGCCTCTTTCTGCCGATCATCGCCCTCATGGTGCTGCCCATCCTCCTTGTCTGGGGGGCGGTGGTCTACAAGGCCACGACCGAAGAGGAGATGGTCATCAAGGCCGTCTACACCGAAAACCTCAACCTCGCCCGGGCTTTCGAGGAGCACACGATCCGGACGATCAAGAGCGTCGATCAGGCGGTGCTGTTCCTGAAGTTCCAGTACGAGCGCTACGGCGACAAGGTGAACATCGCCGAATACGTGCGCGAAGGAATGATCATCAGCAACATCTTCAACCAGCTGGGGGTGATCGACGAGAACGGCATCTACATCCTGAGCAATCTGCCCAACCACAAGCAGATGGATCTGTCCGACCGGGAGCACTTCCGGGTGCACAAGGAGAAGGACACCAATCAGCTCTTCATCAGCAAGCCGATCCTCGGCCGCGCCTCTGGCAAGTGGTCGATCCAGATGACCCGGCGCATCAACAAGCCCGATGGCAGTTTTGGTGGGGTGGTGGTGATTTCGGTCGACCCGTTCTACTTCTCCGACTTCTACCGGAGTGTGGAGCTTGGTTCGGGTGGCGTGGTGTCACTGGTCGGGCTCGACGGCATCACCCGCGCCCGGCGGGCCGGCGACAACATGACGGTCGGCCAGAATCTCAGCCAGAGCGCGCTGCTCCGCGTGATCCACGACAAGCCGATCGGCAGCCTGCGGGCGACCAGTACGTCGGACGGTCTCGACCGGCTTTACAGCTATCGCACGCTCACCGAGTATCCGCTGATCGTCGCGGTCGGCGTCACCGAGGAGAGCGCGCTCAGGGAGTTCCGCTCGCGACGGTTCGGCTATCAGGTCTTCGCGTTCGCGACGACGCTGATCGTGCTGCTCTTCGGCACCATCGCGATGCGCCTGCTGGACAGGCAATACCGCATCACCGCAGAGCTGCGCGAGAGCCAGATCAGGGCGGAATCGGCCAACCGGATGAAGTCCGAGTTCCTGGCGTCCATGTCCCACGAGCTGCGCACGCCGCTCAACGGCATCATGGGCTACGCCGAACTCCTGCGGGAGAGCACCACCGGCGAGAACCAGGAGTTCGCCGGCGTGATCCTCGATAGCAGCGAACACCTGCTCGATCTGGTGAACTCCATCCTCGATCTGGCCAAGATCGAATCCGGCAAGACGGAGCTGGTGATGCGCCCCGAGCCCCTGCGCACACTCATAGACAAGATCGTCCGCACCTACCAGCCGCCGGCCGCCAAGAAGGGGCTCGAACTGGCCGTGACGCTCACCGACGATCTGCCGGCAGACTTCGTCTGCGATGCGACCCGGGTGGTGCAGGTGCTGAACAACCTGCTCAGCAACGCGATCAAGTTCACCGACCACGGGCGTGTCGAAGTCCGCGTCTCACGGGTGGGCGACGAGCTGGAATTTGTCGTGGCCGACAGCGGCTGCGGCATCGCACCGGACATGCTGTCCCACGTGTTCGAGCGCTTCAGCCAGGCCGACAACTTCCTGACCCGGCGCCATCAGGGCACCGGGCTGGGCCTTGCGCTGGTGAAGGAGCTGGTGGATCTGATGGGCGGCTCGGTGAATGTGCGCTCCGAGCTCGAAAAGGGCAGCGAGTTCATCGTCCGCCTGCCGCTGGGCGACTGAGCGCCAGCAACAAAAACGGGGAGCGATCCGCCCCCCGTTTTCCCTGCGTTTTTTCGGCCGTCCGGCTTAGTCGCCGCGCAGGCCGTTTGATTGGGAGCGGCCCGGCGCGGGCTTGCCCTTCTTGGCGCGCTTGCCCAGCCACGGCTCCCAGTCCTTCGGCGATACCGCAAACTCCACCGCCTTGCCACCACGGGTGGCGGCCAGCAGGGTGAGCCCGTTGGTGGCGACGCAGGTGGCGGCCAGGGTGTCGCCCTCATCCAGCGCCATGATGATGACGCCGCGCCCACCGCCGGAGAGCTCCTTCATCTGATCCAGCGGGAACACCAGCAGCTTGCCGCTGGACGACAGCGCCGCCAGATGCTGATTGTCGGCGCCATCGAAGAGCACCGGCGCGAGCAGCTTGCCGCCCGCATCCACCGACACGAACTGCTTGCCGGCACGCTTGGTGGCGGTCATGTCGCCGAGCTTGCACAGGAAGCCGTAGCCATCCACGCTCGCCAGCAGCACCCGCTTGTCGGCCGGGCCGGCGAGCACATGGGCGATCTTGGCGCCACTCGGCAGCTCGACGAAGGACGCCAGCGGCGCCCCGTTGCCGCGCCCGTCGGGTAGCGTCGAAACCGCCACGGTGAGCGCACGGCCCCCGTCGGTGATGGCGATCAGCGAATCCACGCTGCGGCACTCGAAGGCCGAACCCAGGCGGTCGCCGTCCTTGAAGGCCACGTTGGCCAGATCGACGCCGTGGCCGCTGCGGCAGCGCACCCAACCCTTTTCGGAGACGATCACGGTGACGGGCTCGTCCACCACGGTTTGCGTGACGCCGGCGCGGGCAGCTTCTTCCACCAGGGTGCGGCGCGCGTCGCCGAACTTGGTAGCGTCGGTCTTGATCTCCTTCACCACCAGCCGGCGCAGCTTGCCCTCGTCGCCCAGCAGGGCTTCGAGGTCGGTCTTCTCGCCACGCAGTTCAAGCAGCTCGCGCTCGATCTTGATGCCTTCGAGGCGGGCCAGCTGGCGCAGGCGGATTTCCAGGATGTCCTCGGCCTGCCGGTCACTCAGGTCAAAGCGGGCGATCAGTGCCACCTTCGGGTCATCCGACTCGCGGATGATGCGGATCACCTCGTCGATGTTCAGGAAGACGATGTGGCGGCCTTCCAGGATGTGGATGCGATCGTTCACCTGACCCAGCCGGTGCGCGGTGCGCCGGCGCACGGTGCCGATGCGGAAGCGGCCCCACTCGTGGAGGATGTCGGCGAGGCTCTTCTGGGCCGGCCGGCCATCCAGGCCGATCATCACCAGGTTGATCGACGCCGAGGTCTCGAGGCTGGTGTGGGACAGCAGCAGGTTGGCGAACTCGGCCACGTCCTGGTTGCGGCTCTTGGGCTCGAACACCAGCCGTACCGGCGCATCCTTGCCGGATTCGTCGCGCACCCGGTCGAGCGCGCCGAGCATCAGCGCCTTGAGCTGGGCCTGATCCGGGTCGATGGATTTCTTGCCGGTCTTGGGCTGCGGGTTGGTCAGGGTCTCGATCTCGAACAGCACCTTCTGGGCCGAGACGCCCGGCGGCAGTTCGTTCACCACCAGCTGCCACTGGCCGCGGGCCAGATCCTCGATCACCCAGCGGGCGCGCAGCTTGAGGCTGCCGCGGCCGGTTTCGTAGGCGGCGCGGATGTCGGCCGCGGGCGAGATGATCTGCCCGCCACCGGGGAAATCAGGCCCCTTGATGTGGGTCATCAGGTCGGCGACGGTCGCTTCCGGGTGTTCGATGGCGTGGATGGCGGCGTCGGCCACCTCGCGCAGGTTGTGGGACGGGATCTCGGTGGCCATGCCCACCGCAATGCCCGAGGCGCCGTTGAGCAGCACGAAGGGCAGCCGGGCGGGCAGGAGCTGCGGCTCTTCAAAGGCGCCGTCGTAGTTAGGACGGAAATCCACCGTGCCCCGGTCGATCTCGGAGAGCAGCAACTCGGCGATGGGCGTGAGGCGGCATTCGGTGTAGCGCATCGCCGCGGCCGAGTCGCCATCCCGCGAGCCGAAGTTGCCCTGGCCATCCACCAGCGGATAGCGCAGCGAGAAATCCTGGGCCACCCGGACCATCGCGTCATAGACGCTGGAATCGCCGTGGGGGTGGTATTTACCGATCACGTCGCCAACGACGCGGGCCGACTTGACGTGCTTGGAGCCCGGCGCGAGGCGCATCTCGTTCATCGAGAAGAGGATGCGGCGCTGCACCGGCTTGAGGCCGTCCTCGACCTGGGGCAGGGCGCGGGACTTGACCACGCTCATCGCGTAGGCCAGGTAGGCGCGCTCGGCGTAGAGGTCGAGGGGCAGGGCGTCGTCGCTGCCCAGCAGCGGGGTGACGGGCGGCGCGGGCGGCTCGCCACCGCCGGGTGGGGCGTCGGGGGCGTCGGGCAGTGCGTCGAAGAGATCCGGGGTGTCGTTCATGGTGCGGTGCTTGCGGCTGGCGGCACGGGGCCGCCTGGGTTGCTGGCGCCCGTCGGGCGCGACAAAGGCCGCAAAAATACCACAGGCACCGCTGATTCAAATCCCTGAAAAGCTGTCCGGACGTGCTTTTCGTGCGGGGGCTCAGGCAGGCACGGCAGCCGGCGACAGCGCGGCTGCCAGCGCGCCCACATCCAGCCAGCCCAGCGGGTAGCCGCCGGCGGGGGTTTCCACCTGCAATCCGTCGGTCTCCACCCGGGCCACGAAGATCGGATCGCTGGCAATGGGGCACATGAACAGCTCCTTTTCGGGGCTGCGTCCGTCCCGCACCGCAAACATCGCCAGGGCCAGGGTGTGGGCCTCGATGGGCGTGAGGCGCACCTTCAGCGCGTCGCCGAGGCGCAGCACCAGCAGCCGGCCGAGGCCGCGGTGTGTCGTGTCCGTGACGCTGAACGGGGGATTGTCGGTTTTGTGACCGCTCGCCGCCGTGCTCATACCGGCTCCCGATGGGCGAGGAGGGCGGCCACCACCGACCCGCCGACGCCGTCCTCGGGGTCGAGTTCCTCCAGCTTGGCAAGCGCCCGGGCCGAGGTGTCCTCATGGCCCCGGCGCAGCTCGATGAAGGCCAGGGCCTTCAGAAACTGCAGCAGGAAACGCCCCGGCAGCTCCGGCGCGGCAGCCCGCTGGGCAGGCGTCCAGCCTTGCCAGTCGAGGCTCATGGCGCACTGGGCCGCGGCCTGGGCGAGGCCGGCCGTGGCCGTGTCGAAGGCGGAATCGAAATCCCGCAGCTTGTTCTGCAGCTTGAACAGGCAGCGGTAGGACGGCAGCACCGCAGGCGCCACCTCGATGGCCGCGCGGAAGCAGGCCCGGGCGCGGGCCGGGTCGCTGTCGTGGGCGGCGACGCCCTGTTGCAGCAGGGCATTGACGTGTTCGGGCAGGTCACCGAAGTCGACGAGGTCTTCGGTGAGGCTTGTCTGGACCATGAAACTCTCCGGGGAATGGTGATTCCGGAGGGCTATAGCAAGTATGGGGCCAGCATGCCGGCCCCGGCGGGATCAGCGGCAGGCGAGGCGGAAGGCGGCAGTGATGGCGGCCTCATCCAGGCGCCGCCCGATGACGACGATGGTGGTCTCAAGGGCCTCGCCGGCGGCCCAATCCCGCCCGTAATCAAAGCCAGTGATGCGATGCACGCCCTGGAAGACCAGCCGGCGATCCTCGCCCCGCACCGCCAGCACACCCTTGTAGCGCAGCATGTCGTTGCCGTGCTTGAGGAGCAGATCCTCCACGAAACTGCCCATCAACCCGACGTCCACATCCCCGGCATGGTGCAGCACCATCGACGCGATGTCGTCATCGTGGCGCACGAAGGCCCGGTGGCTGCCACCGCCGCGGGTGAGGCCGGCGGGCGCGGAATCGGTCAGGAAGGCCGGAATCTGCTCCAGCACGTCGGAGAGCACGAAGGCGTCCAGCGCAAACAGCGCGGCCAGATCCGCCTCGGCCACCGGCACCGGGGCAACCGGCGCCCGGGCGTTGATGCGGACGAGGCGATCCTGAAGCGCGGCGAGGGCGTCGGCATCCACTGCGTCGGTCTTGGTGAGGAGCACCCGGTCGGCAAAACCGATCTGGGCCGCAGCGACGCGGTTCTCGTTGAGCTGCCGCCCGGCGTGGATCGCATCGACCACGGTAAGGATGCCGTCCAGCTCGTAGCGGTCGCGCACGCCTTCATCCACAAAGAACGCCTGGGCCACCGGCGCCGGGTCGGCGAGGCCGGTGGTCTCCAGCACCAGATGGTCGAAGTCCAGCTCGCCCCGGTCTCGCCGGTCGGCCAGATCCGCCAGCGCCACCGACAGCTCGCCCCGCACGCTGCAGCAGATGCAGCCGTCGGTGAGCTCCACCACCTCGACCGCCGGCGACCCGGCGATCAGCCCACCGTCAATGCCCACCGCGCCGAACTCGTTCTCCAGCACCGCGACGCGCCGGCTGGGCTGGGTGGCGAGGTAGCGGTTGAGGAGCGTCGTCTTGCCGGCGCCGAGGAAGCCGGTAAGGATCGTCGCGCGGATCGGCGGGCGGGGGATGGCGAGGGGGTTGGTCATGGCTGCGGTACGCGGCAAACACGGAAACGGCCCGCAGCTTGCCACAGCCGCACGCGGGTGGGCGGATCAATTCCGCGATTGCCATGACGCAGGCTGCCGGGTTCGCTTTCGCTTCGTCGGGCAGATGCCGTCACGGGGCGTTCACGTGCCCTTAATTCCGGGGAGATAGATTGGTCGGGACATATCACCCTTGCAAGCAGCGCTCTCCCACCTCGATCGGACCCTTTCCATGAAGATCAAAATCCTGATTCCCCTTCTTTCCCTCGCCTTTCTCCAGGCCTGCGGCGGCAGTGACGATGACAGCCAGCCGGCGTTCAAGACCCTCTCCGGTGGTGCGCCGCTGGTGATCGGCCACCGGGGGGCGTCGGGCAGTCTGCCGGAGCACACGCTGGAATCCTACAAGGCAGCCATCGAGCAGGGCGCCGACTTCATCGAACCCGATCTGGTGCTGACCAAGGACGGCGTGATGATCGCCCGCCACGAGCCGATGCTCGATGGCACCACCGATGTGGCGACCAAGTTTCCGGCGTCGCGCATGAGCACCCGCAACGTGGATGGCGTGCCCACCACAGCTTACTTTGCCAGCGACTTTACCCTGGCCGAGATCCGCACCCTGCGCGCGGTGCAGGCCCGCTCCAGCCGTTCGCAGGTGTACAACGGGCTGTTCGGCATCCCCACCCTCGACGAGGTGATCGCCCTGGCCAAGTCGGAAGGCGCCCGCCTGGGCCGCACGGTGGGCATCTATCCGGAGATCAAGCACTCAACCTTTCACGCCGACGAGGTGCGCTTTGGCGCCAACGTGTTCGAGGAAAAGCTGCTGACCACCCTCCACACCGCCTACGGCAACGTGGCAAGTGCGCCGGTGTTCATTCAGTCGTTCGAGGTGAGCAACCTGCAATACCTCAACACCAGGACCAACATCAAGCTCGTGCAGCTGATCGACGCCGACGACGTGAAGGACGACGGCAGCATGTCGCTGGTGGCCCCGTACCACAAGCCCTACGACTTTGTGGTGAAGAACGACGCCCGCAGCTTTGCCGATCTGCTCACCTCCACCGGGCTGGACTTTGTGAAGACCTACGCCGATGCGGTTGGGCCGTGGAAACCCTATCTGGTGAAGACAGTGAACGACGGCGTGGAGCGCACCGGCGACGCCACCCTCACCATCAACGACCGCCGGGTGGACGGCAGCACCGGGGTGACCGAGCTGGCCCACCAGAAGGGCCTGCTGGTGCACACCTGGACCTTCCGTGACGATGCCAGCGGCTACGGCTTCGCCGACCCGAAAGCCGAGATGCAGTACTACATGCGTCTTGGCATCGACGGCGTGTTCACCGATTTCCCCGCCACCGGCGTGGCCGCGCTCAACGGCATCCGCTGACCGTCACTCGAGCTTGAAGTCGGGCGCAGGGGCGACGCCTGCGCCCGAAACCGTGTTGATGCCGGGCTCTCCTGGGATGGAGGGCACCCATCCGACGGCGGTGGCAGCGATGCCTTGCTCGTGGATCTGTCACCCGACTTTGCCTGCCGGCGACCCGACTTCGGCTGCGCGCGACCCTTGGCTGGACGAACCTGGAGCCGATGTCGGCTCGCCGCCCTCCGACTTCGACGAGTTGCGAGCCGACCCCGACTTCCCGGGAGGTGACCGAGGGGCGCGCCGCCCCGGGCAGGGGGTGGCGATCAGCCGATGTCGCCCAAAAATGAGGCGACTTCGGCTGGGCGTCAGCCTCATTGGGGGTGGCGCGACATCGCCGAGGGTGCGCGGGAAGGCAACAGAGGGGGTTCGACGCCCGACCTTGCCTGTCTGGGAGGGGGCGTCGGATTGCCTGGAGCACCCCCCGAAGGTCGGGCACGTCCTTCAGCAACACCGCCCCGGCCGCCCATCCCCACCCCCGTACCGCGCCTCCTGACGCTCCCGGAAGAACGCCTCGTAGGTCATCACCGGCTGGTCGGGGTGGGTCAGGCGCATGTGCTGCACGTAGGTGTCGTAGTCCGGCACGCCCACCATCAGGCGGGCGGCCTGGCCGAGGTATTTGCCCATGCGGGCAAGATCGCCAAACATCTGCCGGATTCCCTCAGCTGTTTGCCGGCATCGGCTCGAACGGGGTTTCCACCGCCGTCGGCTTGCTGTTGCCCAGGGCGCGGAAGCAGGCGGGAATCGCGTAGGCGAGGATGCTCACCACCAGCAGCATGAACAGGCCCGCCAGGGCCGCATCTACGTAGTTGTTGGTGACGATCTGGTGCATCTGGTCCAGCGACTTGGCCGGGGCCAGCACTTCGCCGCGGGCGATGCCGGCTTCGTACTTGAGGGTCGGCCGGGAATCGTGCGAAATCCTCAAAAAAAACGCTTAGCCGATTGTTCTAAAACAAAAAGTCACTTGGCTGATGCAAAGGCCGGTTTTCACCGGCCTGTCCTCTTCAACTGAGGCTTAGGCTCCGCAAGCCAGCGCCTTGTTGGCACTGACAAAAACACTGTCAGACTTAGTTTTGTACTCGGCACTCGGCGTTCCATTGTGAGTTTTGCACATTGGAGCGATGAAATTGAGCTTCCGAAGCGATTCGTCCTTCATGTTTGGCAAAATGACATGCGCCCCTACCTCAGCGTGGGACTCACATCCTTGCACATGACATTTCGGTGTCGTGGAAGCCTTCGCAAATTTCTTCCAATGGCCCAGCCAGGAGCCACAACTGCAATTCTTGCCAGAGGTTCCATTCAGATTTTTCATCGTGATGGAGCCACTTCCGGTCAGCGTTTTACTCATGAACATCTCCCTAAAATGACCACGCACGCGCATGGCAACCCATGATATTGGGATTCCCTCCACAAAATTCAACGGTCATTCAGTTGGCTTACCCGATTCAACCTCCAGAATTCGGAACCCCTCATCCAGGGCTTCGGCCTTGCGTCGAAAATCCAGCACGTAATCGCCGAAACGATTGATGTGCTCCAGCCGGTATGGCGCCAAGCCAGCCAAGACTTCCTGATTGATCACAGCCCCTTCTGCCTGGAGTTGTTTCAGAACGCGGCTCATCCCCACCACGTTGTGCAAGATGACCAGGTTGGCGACCAGATGGTTGTATTTGATGATCTTGCGCTGCTCATGGCGCAGGTTTTCGGCAATCACCCCTTCTCCGCCAAAGAACAGCTTTTTCTCGAAACCGTTGAATTGCTCCGACTTGTTGGTTTCCGCGTGGATGAGTCGGCGCAGTTCGACGTCGCCAACATATTTCAGCAGGAACATGGTTCGGATCACCTTGCCGAGTTCCTTGAAGGCGAAATACAGCTTGTTCTTTCGGCTGTAGGTGCCCAGGCGACGCAGAATAGCCGAGGCCGAAATCTTCCCGAGCTTGATGGATACCGCCACCCGCAACATGTCCGGCAGATGGGTCTCGATCATCTGCCAGTTGATGTCGTCACTGAACAGCCGGTCGATATGCGTGAATTTCTTGTTGCTGTCGGGACGGTGGAAGACCAGATCCTTGATGCCACGGATGCGCGGCATCAGCTTGATACCCAAGAGGTGGGAAAGCGCAAACACCGTGTAGCTCTGGGCCTGGGTATCGCCGTGGATGGTGTCTGGTCGGATATCCGAAGTGTTGGTCATCAGCCCATCAAGGATGTGGGTGCCCTCGTAGGTGCCGCAGGAAATGAAGTGGCTAAACAGCGCGATGAACTTGTCGGAGACATGGTAATAGCCGATGCCGCCATAACCACCATAGCGGATGTGATGTTCGGAAATCAGGTTCTGCTCGTAGAGGTTCCATTTTGTGCCGTCGGCCGAGGCATGCTTGCCTGATCCCCAGTAGCCGGGCAATTCAAACTTGTTGTAGGCATTGATGACCTTGACGATGGCTTTTTCCAGCACCTCTTCTGTCACGTACTTGATGTTGAGCCACGCGATCTGCTTGCGGCTCATGCCCCGAATCGATCGTGCTGTCTGGGTCGGCCCGAGATTGCAGCCATAACAGAACAAGGTGCTGATGACCCGCGGGCGCAATTCCTCGATTCGGCTTTCGGTGCCCATCAAGGGTCGGAAGAGCTTGTGCAATTGCAGCCAGCGCTCAGTATCGATCAGTACGTCGACGATACTGATGTTCTCCATGTGCTCGGTGATCAACTGGTCGATCGCCTTGATGCCGGGCGGCGGTTCGCTAGTGGGCGGTTTTTTCAGGATCAGCCGGCCATCGACAATTTCGGCATAAGCATTTTCAGGAAATTCGGCATCGACCGCCTCGGCCGTCTCCAGCAAAGCCGCTTTCAAGGTCTCGGTGAAGGCTCTGGAATCGGTTTCGACTCCAGTGACCTCGCCATACTGCGCCAATTCGCGATTCAGGGTGTCGTCGTCAACCAGTTGCTCCCGGTAATCGTCGTAACGCTCGCCATGCTGGATGAACAGGTCACCCGATTTGAGTTCATCGCGGATCGCATACAGGACCGCGAGTTCGAAGTAACGGCGGTTGATGGCAACGACCTGACCGTCGGCGCGCTCGGTGATGACCAGTTTCCGCCACGTTGTGGGCAGCCACAGAAAATCTTCGTCGGCATTCAGCCCAACCAAGGATAGCGGAACGATTTCATGCCGGGTGCCGCGTAGCACCTGAAGTGCTTTCATCATCCGCATTAAGGTGTCGTCTTCGCTACTGCTCTGCGGATTGACGATTTCGATGCAGTTCAACAACTGGGCGCGAACCATCTTGTAGGGTTGGATGAGGAATGGCAGGTGATTGCGT
>NZ_CALAYQ010000097.1:0-4575 GCF_937894855.1 uncultured Zoogloea sp. | reverse complement strand
ATGTGAACATGGCCTCGGCCGCGCTGCTCACCCGCATCTCCGGCCTCAACCCCACGCTCGCCGCCAACATCGTCGCCCACCGCGACGCCAACGGCCCCTTCCCCAGCCGCGCCGCGCTGCTCGAAGTGCCGCGCCTCGGGCCCAAGACCTTCGAACAGGCCGCCGGCTTCCTGCGCATCACCAACGGCACCAACCCGCTCGACGCCTCGGCCGTCCACCCCGAAGCCTACCCGGTGGTCGAACGCATCCTCGCCGACATCCAGAAGGGTGTGCGCGATCTGCTGGGCGATTCCCGCACCATCGGCCAGCTCAAGCCCGAGCGCTACGCCGACGAACGCTTCGGCCTGCCCACCGTGCAGGACATCCTGAAGGAACTCGACAAGCCCGGCCGCGACCCGCGCCCCGAGTTCAAGACCGCCAGCTTCAAGGAAGGCGTGGAAGAGCTGAAGGATCTCGCCGAAGGCATGATCCTTGAGGGCGTCGTCACCAACGTCACCAACTTTGGCGCCTTCGTGGACATCGGCGTGCACCAGGACGGCCTCGTGCACGTCTCCGCCCTCTCCGACCGCTTCGTGAAAGACCCCCACAGCGTGGTGAAGGCCGGCCAGGTGGTGAAGGTGAAGGTGCTGGAGGTCGACCTCCCCCGCAAGCGCATCGCCCTCACCATGCGCATGGGCGACCAGCCCGGCACCACCAGCCGCCCCGCCGGCGAACGCCGCGACGCCCCCCGCGGCAACCAGCGCGCCGCAATAGCAAAGCAGAACCGCGAGCCAGCCATGGCCGGTTCGCTTGCCAGCGCGTTTGCGAAAGCACTGAAGAAGTAAATCACCCCGCGGGCCGGCCAAAACCGGCCCGCAGCGCTTCAAGCAGCCCCCTCCACCGCACCCCTCCTGTAGGTCGGACTTCAGTCCGACACCCTCCCCCCACCGGCGCCCCCTCCCGCCGACGCAACACCCCCATCGCAAGCCCGCCCAAGGCCTTCGCGCGCCTGAAGTCCCCCACCCGCCCCACCAAACCCGCCCCCGCCGGCCCCAGACCTCAATCCCAGCCCGCCGCAGAAAGCACCCGGCGCGTGCGAAGCGTCAATCTGCCGCGCAACCCATGATGTGCACGCCTGCAATGACGATGTTGCACGCCCAACATCAACAATCGGCCCGCCAAACCTTTATGTTGGGCCGCCAACATAAACAGTGCACCGCGCTAACCCTTTTGTTGACGTCGCAAACTAAGGGTTTCGACCGTCAACATAAACAGTTGACGCACCAACATGAAGCATTGGGCCTCCAACATAAGGGTTAGCGTCGTCAACAGAAAGGTTACGCGACTCAACATAAGGGTTGCGCCGGTCAACATGAAGGTTGCGCAGGCCAACATGAAGGTTGGCGACTGCAACATGAACACTGACGCATCCAGCATCAGCACGATGGCAAGCACCGAGTGATCGCCCCGGCAACATCCCCTTCGCGCCTCCATCAATCAGGACGCCCGCACCCACAACGTCACCGAGCCCACCAAGCCGGGCAGGCTCGACTGCGCGCATGTCTTCAGGAGATCGACACCATGCTTGCGGGCTGACGCGGCACGCAGTAAATTGACACGGCATACGACACGGGGCGCAAGACTGAACGAAGCCACCCGCTGCAGGGGCAAGGATGGGGCCTCGCTGTTACTGCAGCGAAGGGGCTAAGGGTGATAGGCGACAGGGTGACGCAATTGATTCAGCGCTACTTCATTGAAAACAGTCGGTTAGAAGAAATTCTCAGGGTAGACGACAGTCGTCTACCCTGCTGGACGCGACATTTGTCGTCTACTTCACGTTATGCCGCTCAAACATAGCCATGGCCACAATTAGGCAATACTTTGAAACTGACTTCGACTACTGCCTCCGGGTAAAGATCAAGTACGACCTTGGGCGGGATTCGTATGAGGGCGCGGTTCTATACGACGCCAGCGCGAAATCGGCCTTTGTGGCGTTCTACTTTCCAGGTACCGCACACACTTTCGAAGGCTTCTTGAGTTTTCTCGGGTCTCTCCAGTACGGGAAGACCGGCCTCAATCTCGATGGAGGAATAGTCCTCCCTAGCGCTAAACAATTCCCGGGGCAACTGCGAGTGGAAAACTCCAATCCATTCGTAATTCGTTATCAACTATTTGGCGACCCATCTTGGAGAGACCTTTTCTCAATAGGCACCAGTGCTCGGGTGTTCTTTTACTCCGAGACAAATTTATCACCGTTTGATATTGAGAGGCTTCAAGCTGAAGCAAACACAATGGGCCATGACTTACAGTTCCGTTCAGATGGGTATGCTTTCGGTCGTAGCCAGTTTGAGAAACCACAAGCTTTTATCAGTCACGATTCGAAAGACAAAGAGTTAATTGCAAGACCAATCGCCCTAAACCTGCAAAGAAAATTATGCCCGGTTTGGTACGATGAATTTTCTCTAAAGCTCGGTGACCACTTGCGGCAAAGCATCGAAAAGGGTTTGAAAGAGTGCAGTAAGTGCGTTCTTATCTTGAGCCCGAATCTCTTCGCCAATAACGGCTGGGGAAAGAAGGAATTCGAATCCATCTTTACTCGCGAAATACTTGAAGAAGCACAACTTGTATTGCCCATTTGGTGCGGCGTCACAAAGCACGAGGTATACGAGTACAGCCCCAGTTTATTGAACGTGAAAGGTGTTGATTGGAGTGCCCTCGGAGAGGACGAAGTATGCAGGCAAATCTATCTTGCCGTTACCTCTGCGGCATAACCAATCATTCCACCGGACCTGCGCAAAAAGCCGCGCAGGCCGGTGAATTCAGACGTTAGGCTTAAGGTTGTCTTCTTGAAAAATCGGCCTACTCTATTTACAAACCATGCGGCTACATGCTGCCACTTCGAAAGAGAGCTTCTATGAAGTACCTTCGCTGGCCTCGGACGTTGCCGCCTGCGGCGGCAACACCGGTTAACTTAGACGTTAGGCGAGTTGGTTTTTTGGTGCGAATCTATAGTCAGCTTTACAATCTTTAATCAAGGAGCGTTAACATGAAGATTGTTGTTCGGGATCTACAGCCCACCTTTGCCGGCTCGGTTACGGATTACCTTTCCGTGCGCCTCGCGGAGTTTCAGTTCTACGACTCACTGACCGAGCCGCCAGTAACCGACGAAACAGTTTCCACTGCTCAACCCTCAGATTTCCCGCTGATCGACAGCGAGGCGGAGAAGACTATTGAGGAAGCGAAACGCTGTGCGAAAGCAACGCTAGCTCGACTCTATCCTCTCCTGCGGAATGAATACGTCCTCGACGAGATTTTTTCCTATCTCTGCGAGCCATTCTCCGGTGTCGAAGCAGGAACCGCATTGCTTCTTCAGAAAACAAACTACGCTACTGTTTACTTCCTGTTCGACCACGTCAGGGTCAGCCATGGGCGCCTAAGATTCGTCAGACCGTTGCAAGTCGGTCCGTATGTGTCCGCATCTCCTAGCAAGCCTGCTTGCGATATCGTTGAAGTTGTCGTAGAGATAGCGCTCTCCGTCGCAAAGAGCCTGGTAAGCGCGATCCTTGCGAAAGTCGGCGCATATGTCCTCGACCAGGTCTTCAAGGAACTTGGCATAGATTTCTTTCGCGATACTCAACCGCCTATTAAGGATATCGTCCATGAGGAAGTCACCGCAGCTGTGATCGGACAGGTGAACGGCAGAGTAAACGGAACCATCGAGTGGATTAAAAATACTTACAAGTTTCGAAAGCAACAATATGTCGCCAATCCTACAGAGGAATTGCGCCTAGAGCTGGCAGAAGATTTGCGCGATTATGCTAATGATTTTAACAGGGAAGTCATGGGTCCCCTGATGGAAACAGGCTTTCGATGTCCGGGCTTTGGCGTCTACCTGATCGGAGGCGGAACCCACCTTGCGCTTTACCAGGAGCGCGCTCTCATGGACAACCTGACGCCATCCCCCTTCCTGAAATCTATCCAGGACTATGCCAAGGATTATGCCGATTTCGGTGCGATTACATACGATCAAATAAAAACGGCACGCAGGAATTATGTGTCGTATTCCAAACGAAGACGGTGTTCATACGCCGGAGGGTATCCAGTCTGCGGCGAACACTTTGAATGGAACGACAAGCTCACAGGCGCAAGGCAAGAATTCGACTTCGGTGGTACCGGCGGTGACAGCGAAGATGCCGCCCTGTCGAAATGTAAGGCTTCCATGAACCAACATATTGATACGGTGTTTGCACAACTTGAAATAGATTTAGGTAAGCCGAGCGAAGTTTTGGCCGCTTGGAGGGGCCTCATTACGCAACCGCTGCCTGTAAAATAGCGCGGTGGGGCCGCAGGCAATGCTCCCAACTTAAGCCCTCTTATATGCCAAATGCTGATGCGGCTTGACGCGTCGTGGTCTGGGGTAACTTCGCTCGGATTGAACGCGGCAGTGATTGCACGCGATGGCGTCGAGCACGGTCTGCAACTGGTTTCGGGCGTGTTCGAGCGCGAGAAGGCAGCCGGCGAGGATCGGCTTGAGGGGTAAGCGCATCCCATTACACACATCTCACGCCTCCCCGAACTGCCGTGCATAGCGGGCGC
>NZ_CALAYQ010000096.1:0-11236 GCF_937894855.1 uncultured Zoogloea sp. | reverse complement strand
AGATGGAAGCGCTGGCCCGCGAGCACAAGCCGCGCATCATCATCGCCGGCGCCTCTGCCTACGCCCTGCGCATCGACTTCGAGCGCTTCGCCAAGATCGCCAAGGAAATCGGCGCCATCTTCTGGGTGGACATGGCCCACTACGCCGGCCTCATCGCCGCGGGCTACTACCCGAACCCAGTGCCCCACGCCGACGTGGTCACCTCCACCACCCACAAGACCCTCCGCGGCCCCCGCGGCGGCATCATCCTGATGAAGGCCGAACACGAGAAGGCGCTCAACTCCGCCATCTTCCCGGGCCTCCAGGGTGGTCCGCTGATGCACGTCATCGCCGCCAAGGCCGTGGCCTTCAAGGAAGCCGCCGAGCCCTCCTTCAAGCGCTACCAGGAGCAAGTCATCGCCAACGCCCGCGTGATGGCCCGCGTGCTGGGTGAAGAGCGTGGTCTGCGCATCGTCTCCGGCCGTACCGAAAGCCACGTGTTCCTGGTCGACCTCCAATCCAAGAACATCACCGGCAAGGAAGCCGAAGCCGCGCTGGGTCGTGCCCACATCACCGTCAATAAAAACTCGATCCCCAACGATCCGCAGAAGCCCTTCGTCACCTCCGGCATCCGCATCGGCTCGCCGGCCATGACCACCCGCGGCTTCACCGAGATCGAGGCCGAGCGCATCGCGCATCTCATCGCCGACGTGCTCGACAAGCCCAACGACGAAGCCACCACCGAAAACGTGCGCGCCAAGGTTGCAGAACTTTGCCGCAAGTTCCCGGTGTACGGCGCGTAAGCAGCCACCCGGCCAGCTAGCGCAAGCCCATGCATTGCCCCTTCTGCGGCGCCGACAACACCCAGGTCACCGACACCCGTGAAAACGAGGACGGTGACATCGTTCGGCGCCGCCGCAGGTGCCTCTCCTGCGACAAGCGCTTCACCACCTACGAGCGCATCGACCTCAAGATGCCTCAGGTCGTCAAAAAGAACGGCAGCCGCGCTGAATACAGCCGCGACAAGCTCCTCGGCAGCCTGACGCTGGCGCTGCGCAAGCGGCCGGTCACCGCCGAAAGCGTCGAAGCCGCCGTCGACCGCATCGAAGCCAAGTTGCTCGCATCGGGCGAGCGCGAAATCGCCTCCGAACGCATCGGCGAACTCGTCATGCGCGAGCTCAAGAAGCTCGACAAGGTCGCCTACATCCGCTTCGCCTCTGTCTATCGCGCCTTCGAGGACGTGGACGAATTCTCGGAAGTCATCCGTGAAGTCACCACCAAGCCCCGCGGCCGCCCCCGCAACACCCCTCAGTAGTTCCCTGCCGATGACCGCCAGCGCCGACGACTTCCGGTGGATGGCCCGCGCCCTCGTCCTGGCTGAGCGCGGCCTGTTCACCACCACGCCCAATCCCCGTGTCGGCTGCGTCATCGTGCGCGATGGCGGGATCGTCGGCGAAGGCTGGCACGTCCGGGCCGGCGAGCCCCACGCCGAAGTCCACGCCCTGGCGATGGCCGGCGAGGCCGCCCGCGGCGCCACCGCCTACGTCACCCTCGAACCCTGCTCCCACCACGGCCGCACGCCGCCCTGTGCCGATGCGCTCGTCAAGGCTGGCGTCGCCCGCGTCGTGGCCGCGATGGAAGACCCGAACCCGCTGGTCGCCGGGCGCGGCCTCGCCCGCCTGCGGGACGCCGGCATCGAAACGCTGTCTGGCGTGCAGGAAGCCCAGGCCCGCGAGCTCAACATCGGCTTCGTCTCACGCATGACCCGTGGCCGCCCGTGGCTGCGCCTCAAGGTTGCCGCCACCCTCGACGGCAAGACCGCCCTCGAGAACGGCGTCTCCCAGTGGATCACCGGCGACGACGCCCGCCGCGACGCCCACCGCTGGCGCGCCCGCTCGTGCGCCGTGCTCACCGGCATCGGCACCGTCCGCGACGACGACCCGCAGCTCACCGTCCGCGCCATCCCCACCGAACGCCAGCCCCTGCGCGTGGTGGTCGATGCCCGCCTCGAAACCCCGCTCAACGCCAAACTCCTCGATGGCGGCAAGGTGCTCATCGCGGGCGCCGTCGATCAGCCCGAGCGCATCGCCGCGTTGCAACGCCGCGGCGCCGACGTGGTGATCCTGCCCGACGACGGTGGCAAGGTCGACCTCAACGCGCTGATGCTCGAACTCGGCCGGCGCGGCATCAACGAGGTACTCGCCGAAAGTGGCTTCAAGCTCAACGGCTCGCTGCTGCGCGAAGGCTGCGTAGACGAGCTCATCCTCTACCTCGCCCCGTCCCTTGTCGGCGACGCCGCGCGGGGCCTCTTCAACCTGCCGGCGCTCACCAGCCTGCAGGACAAGCGCCAGCTCGTCTTTCATGACATTCGCCAGATCGGCCCCGATCTGCGCATCCTTGCCAGGCCTGCCTGAGCCGCCTTTAGCGGCGAATTGCAAACGTTTGAAATAGATCGCCGAGGGGGTCAACGTCGGCCATCGGCGGCCGTTAATCTGGACTCCCTTGTCATTCGTCCAGCGTATGAAGCTCCCCCTCCTGACCGGTCTCATCATCTCCGCCCTTTTATCGATCTCCGCCGCCCAGGCTGAAACTGCCATCGTCCTCAATTCGGTGGACGAGAACGTCAGCTTCATCGACACCCGGACCTACAAGGAAACCGGCCGCGCTCCGGCCTGCAAGGAACCTCACCATCTGATCGCCACGCCCGACGACAGCTCGGTGATCGTCGCGTGCGCCGTCTCGAACGAACTGGTGTTCTTCGATCCCGCAACTGGCAAGGAACAGAAGCGCATCAAGAACATCTCCGACCCCTATCAGCTCGGCTTCTCGCCGGACAACAAGTGGTTCGTGGCCAATTCGCTGCGCCTTGACCGGGTCGACCTCTACCGGGCCGCAGACTACTCGCTGGTGGCCCGCGTGCCCGCCGCAAAAACGCCGTCCCACATGGCCTTCGACAAGGCCAGCCAGTTCGTCTTCATCACCCTGCAGGATTCCAACGAGGTGCTCGCCATCGACCTCAAGACCCAGCAGCCCATCTGGAAGGTGCCTGTCGGCCCGACGCCCGCCGGCATCCACATGACGCCGGACGACAAATACCTGCTGGTCGGCATCATGGGCGCCGACTACGTGGAAGTGATCGACTGGCGTGCCCGCAAGACGGTCAAGAAGATCGTCACAGCCAAGGCCGCCCACAACTTCCTGGCCCGCGGCGACGGCCGTCATGTGTTCGTCTCCAACCGCTCGATGAACGGCAGCATCTCCCTCGTGGACATGCAGACCCTCACCGAAGTCGAAAAGTACGACGTACCCGGCGGCCCCGACGACATGGAGATCCGCGCCGATGGCAAGGAGCTGTGGGCCACCGCCCGCTTCGCCCGCAAGGTACAGGTGGTGAATCTGGAGCAGAAGAAGCTCGCCTACTCTATCCCGGTCGGCCGCTCGCCCCACGGCGTCTCCTTCATCAGCCACGCCCCGAGGCAGTGATGCCGCTCCGCACGGTCGTGCTCGCCCTCGCCGCCCCGCTGCTCACCGCAGCGGGCATCGCCCAGGCCGCTGACGCCACCTGCCGGGGAACGGTCTACCTCACCCTCGACACCGGCAACATGCGCCACGCCGAGGCCATCGCCGACATCCTCGCAAAGCACCGGGTGAAGGCCACGTTCTTCGTCGCCCAGGAGAAAACCCTGCGCGGCGACATGGCCCTCGATCCGGGCTGGGCCGATTTCTGGAAAGCCCGGGTCGCCGAGGGCCACGCCTTCGGCAGCCACACCTGGCGTCACGGCTCGTTCCGCAAGGATGAAGCCGGCGGCAAAGTGCGCTACCGCCTGATGGACGGCAGCCAGACCACCCTCGACGCCGCGCAGATCTGCGCCGAACTCAAGGCCCCGGACACCCGCTTCGCCGAACTCACCGGCCGCAAGCTCGATGCCCTATGGCGTGCCCCGGGCGGCCGCACCACGCCCAACACCCTCAAGGCCGCCGAAGCCTGCGGCTACCGTCACGTCCACTGGGCGCCCGCCGGTTTCCTCGGCGACGAGCTGCCGTCCGACGTCTATCCCAACGAAGCCCTGCTCAAGCGCGCCCTCGCCAACATCCGCGACGGCGACATCCTGATGGCCCACCTGGGCATCTGGTCCCGCAAGGATCCTTTCGCCCCCATGCTCGATCCGCTGATCGCCGGGCTCAAGGATCGCGGCTTCTGCTTCGCCACCATTCCAAACCGATGATGCAGCTTCTGACCGACCTGTTCATTACGATCCAGGGCTGGCTGTTCGACACCTTCGTCCAGCCGGTGCTGTTTGCCCTGGGCCTCGCCAGCTACGTGGAAATGGGTTTCGAGGGCGTGGAATTCGTCCTGCTGGGCTGCATCGAGTTGGCCATCGCCTACCTGCTGATGCGCCCCCTCGAAGCCTGGTGGCCCGCCGAAAAATGGGCCGAACGCCGCGCCGTCAAGGTGGACATCATCTATTCGGTGCTCAACCGGATGGGCGTGATCCCGCTGGCGGTCTTTGTGCTGCTCGCCCCGGTTTTCATGGAGTTAGAGAGCTGGCTGCGCTTTCACGACGTCATCCCGCGCCAGCTCGAAGACTGGCTGCCCGGCCTCGACACCAAGCCGCTGGCAAGCTTCGTGATCTATCTGGTGATCCTCGACTTTGCCGAGTACTGGCGCCATCGCCTGTCCCACACCTTTGGCTGGTGGTGGGCGCTGCACGGCATCCACCATTCGCAGCGGCAGATGTCGTTCTGGACCGACTCCCGCAACCATCTGCTCGACGACGTGATCGCCGGCGTGTGGTTTGCCTGCCTGTCGCTGCTGATCGGTGTGCCGCCCGGGCACTTCATCGGCCTGCTGATCGCCCTTCGGCTGGTGGAGAACCTCTCTCACACCAACACCCGGCTGGATTTCGGCACGATCGGCGATTACCTGATCGTCGGCCCGCGCTACCACCGCTGGCACCACGCCATCGACCTGCCGGCCGATCCGCGCTTCCAGAAAGGCTGCAACTTTGCGATCCTGCTGCCGATCTGGGACATCCTTTTCGGCACGCTGTATCTCGAAAAAGGCTTGCCGCCTACCGGCATCCACGAGCGGAACGCCGAAGAGATCGCCGCCCGCGACAACTTCTGGGCGCAACAGAAACTGGGGCTGGTGTTGTTCTGGAAGGCCCTTACGGGTCCGGGGAAATCCCGCTCAGCGTGACCCGCAGACCGGACAGGCCGGATCCCGCCCGAGGCGGATCGTCCGCCAGTCCGCCCCAAGGGCGTCGAGCAGCAGCAGACGCCCGACCATCGGCTCGCCGCAACCCGCCAGCAGCTTGAGCGCCTCGGCCGCCTGGATCGCCCCGACGATGCCGGTGATCGGCGCAAACACCCCCATCACCGCACAGCGCACCTCCTCCACGTCCTCGCCCTCGGGGAAGAGACAGTGGTAGCAGGGGCTTTCGTCCTTGCGCAGATCGAACACCGACACCTGACCGTCAAAGCGCACCGCCGCACCCGAGACCAGCGGCTTGCGATGGGCAACACAAGCCCGGTTGATGGCGTGGCGCGTCGCAAAGTTGTCGGAACAATCCAGCACCACATCGGCGGCAGCCACCTCGGCATCCAGATCGGCGCCTTCGAGCCGGCTTGCCACCGGCACGACCCGAACCTCCGGATTGAGCCGCGCCAGGGTATCCCGGCCGGACTCGACCTTAAGCCGACCGACGCTCTCCTGCGAGTGCAGGATCTGGCGCTGCAGGTTGGTCAGATCGACCGTGTCGCCGTCAGCAAGCACCAGTGTGCCCACCCCCGCCGCCGCGAGATACATGGCGGCTGGCGAACCGAGGCCCCCTGCCCCGACCACCAGCACGCGGGCCGCCACGATGGCGTCCTGCCCCTCGATACCGATCTGGGGCAACAGAATGTGGCGCGAATAGCGCAGCAGCTGATCGTCGTTCATGGAAATTAAAGCGTGAACCCAGGCCGCCCGCAGGCAGCCTCAGGTTACTTGAAGTCGCGCAGATCGGGCGGCGTATCGTCGTGATCGCCGTGGGGATGATGGGCGTACGCCTGGATGTACACCTCGTGGGACTGCTTGATCAGCCGTTCGGGCGACCTCAGGTTGTGCACCTGGGTCTCCTCGACGTAGTAGATCAGCGCCCGGTGAAGCCGGGTGAGCAGCGAGCGGTCGAGATGAAAGCCCGCGCCGATCAGCGCCTCGTCGAGCAGCTGGAGGGTGAAGTCGAGCACGTTGTAATGGACGAGCAGACTGAGCTCATCCCCGCCCTCTTCAACCTGCACGCCGCGCAGCGCCGCCAGCGAGCGACGGGCCTGAACAACCTGCCCCGGGGGAAAGGCCTTGAAGCGGATCTCCCGCGTCTTGGCGATCCCGCTGCCGGCGTGATGCGAGGCATGATCATGCTTGCGTCCGGCCAGCTTGTACGCAGTCTCCCGTCGCATATCGCCCCCTGGCTCCTGGATTATTTCGCGCTATTTTGGAGGATTTGCAGACCCTTGAGCAAATTCACCGCCTGGGCCAGCTGGTAGTCGTCCTTGCCGGCGATCTCGAACGGCGGCTTCATCTCGTCGTCCGCATCCTTCGGCTTGTCCTTGCCCTTCGACGCCGGATCCTTCTTGGGCGCCGTGGGCGCAGGATCGACCGGCTTCGGCGCGCTCACGTCGGCTTCCTTGCCGTTGCCCAGGTGGCGATCCAGATCCGCCTCGCGCAGACGCTCGCGGGACGAACCGCCCGGCGTTTCCTCGACGATGATGTCCGGCACGATGCCCTTGGCCTGGATGGAGCGGCCGTTCGGCGTGAAGTAGCGCGCCGTGGTCAGCTTGATCGCCGCGTTGCTGTTGAGGGGCAGGATCGTCTGCACCGAGCCCTTGCCGAAGCTCTGGGTGCCCATCACCACCGCCCGCTTGTGATCCTGCAGCGCACCGGCGACGATTTCGGAAGCCGACGCCGACCCGCCATTGACCAGCACCACCATCGGCACGGTCTTGATCGACGCGGGAATTCCGCGGATGAAGTCGTCACGAGAGCCGCGCAGGTAGTCCTCGGGCGACGCCACGTACTTGCGCTTCGCGTCGTCGGCACGCCCATCGGTGGACACCACCAGCGCGCCCGGCGGCAGGAAGGCTGCCGACACGCCAACGGCGCCATGCAGCAGCCCGCCCGGATCGTTGCGCAGATCCAGCACGAGGCCCTTCAGATCGCCCTGCTTGACCAGCCGATCCAGATGCTGGGCCAGCGACGCCGCGGTCTGCTCCTGGAACTGGACCACGCGCACATAACCGAAGCCAGGCTCGACAAGCTTCGACTTGACGCTCTGGACCTTGATGACTTCACGCACCAGCGTCACGACGATCGGCTTGGCCTCGCCCTTGCGCATGATGGTGAGCACGATGTTTGTCTTGGGTTTGCCACGCATCCGCTTGACCGCGTCGTTGAGGGCCATGCCCTTCACCGAGGTCTCGTCGAGCTTGATGATCAGGTCGCCCGCCTTGATACCCGCGCGGAAGGCCGGCGTATCCTCGATCGGGGAGATCACCTTGACGTAACCGTCCTCCGACCCGACCTCGATGCCCAGCCCGCCGAACTCGCCCTGGGTGCCAACCTGAAGCTCCTTGAAGGCCTCGGCGTCGAGATAGGCCGAATGGGGATCGAGGTTGGACAGCATCCCGCTGATCGCATAGGTGATCAGCTTCTTGTCTTCGACCGGCTCGACGTAGCCCTGCTTGATGGCATTGAAGACGTCCGCCAGATTGCGCAGCTCTTCGACCGGAAGCGGGGACAGCGGCGACTTGTCCGCGTTGGCCGAGAAGTTGAGGCTGATCAGAACCCCGGCACACAGCCCGGTAAACACCAGACCAGCTTGTTGCAGTTTGCTGCGCATAAAGTCTCCGTCGCGGCGTTGAACGCCTGGCCTGTCTCGATCAGGCCGTACTACCCGAAAACGGGCTGAATTCCATGATTGGCAGGAAGTATAAACCGGAAATCCGCCAGCCCAATCGGGCACAAACGCGCACATCTGCACACCGCCCAAATAGACGCTTCGTGACGGAATCAACGCTTCCCACCGTTGTTGCCCGCCGCCCACCGGCCCTGGCCGACCGGGCCATCCGCACCAGTGGTGCAAAAAATGCTATTTTATAATATTGACTCGCGCCTACCCGAATCGTTCGTGAAGACAACCACCGCCGAACTCATCGCCAACCAGGAGCACATCGAGACCGCGGCCCGGGCCTTGAAAGCGATCGCCCACCCCCTGCGCCTGAAGATCCTGTGCGTCATCGGCAGCGAGGAAGCCTGTGTCCAGGACATCGTGGATGCCGTCGGCACCTCCCAGAGCAACATCTCCCAGCACCTCGCCATCCTGCGCGACAAGGAAGTGCTGCTCACCCGAAAGGATGCCAACCGGGTATTCTATCGCGTGGGCGATCCACGCACGCTCCAGCTCATCGCAATGATGCGTGAAGTGTTCTGCGGCGAAGACTCGTAATATCCCGTCCCTTTTCCCTCAGCCCCGGAGTTTGTTTCGTGGAATTCATCCAGCAAAACTGGTATTGGGCAGCGCTCGCTGCCGTCAGCGGCGTGATGCTCGTCGTCACTTCGCTGCGTGGCGGCCGTGGCATCAGCCCCGCCCAGGCCACCGCCCTCATCAACCGTGAAGACGCTCTCGTCGTTGACGTGCGCGAAGCCGCCGAGTTCACCGCCGGCCACCTGCTCAACGCCCGCCACATCCCCCTGGGCGAGCTCCAGAAGCGCATCGGCGAGCTCGATAAGTTCAAGGACAAGCCTGTTATCCTCAACTGCCAGAGCGGCGGTCGCTCGTCCAGCGCGTGCGCCATCCTCGCCAAGGCCGGCTTCACCAACGTCCACAATCTGGAAGGCGGCATCGAAGCCTGGGTGCAGGCCGGCATGCCGATCAGCCGTCAGAAGAAGAAGTGACCATGCAACCCAAAATCCTGATGTACTCAACCGCCGTCTGCCCCTACTGCGTCCGCGCCGAAGGCCTGCTGCGTCGCAAGGGCGTCACCGAGATCGAGAAGGTCCGCATCGACACCGACCCGGAGCGCCGTGACGAGATGATGGCCCGCACCGGCCGCCGCACCGTGCCGCAGATCTACATCGGCGATTACCACGTGGGCGGCTGCGACGACCTCTTCGCCCTCGACCACGACGGCAAGCTCGACGCCCTGCTCAAGGGCGAAGCCGCCTGACCCGATCAACAAAATCCTGATTTCTCAACCGGAAAGACCACCATGTCCGAAAACGCCCAACCCGTCTTCTCCATCGAAAAGCTCTACGTCAAGGATCTGTCCCTCGAGGTGCCGAACGCACCGCAGATCTACCTCGAGCGCGAAGCCCCCCAGATCAACGTCCAGCTGCGCACCGAAGGCAACGGCATCGACGAAGGCGTGTTCGAAGTCACCCTGACCGTCACCGTGACCGCCCAGCTGCCCGAAGACAAGACCGTCTTCCTGGTCGAAGTCGCCCAGTGCGGCATCTTCCAGATCCGCAACGTGCCCCAGGAAGACCTGGAACCGATCATGATGATCGGCTGCGCCAACATCCTCTTCCCGTACGCCCGCGAGGCCGTCTCCGACGCCGTGACCCGCGCCGGCTTCCAGCCCGTGCTGCTCGCCCCGGTCAACTTCGAGGCCCTGTTCCAGCAGAACCGCCAGCAGGCCCCGGGTACCGACGTTCCGGTCCAGTAATGACGATGCGCCGCCGCACCACTGCGGCGCTGCTCGCCCTGTCGCTCGCCTTCGCGGCGGCAGGCGCGAGCGCCGCCTCGGATTTCCGCTCCCTCGCCGAGCCGGCCATCCTTTACGATGCGCCGTCCAAGCAGGGCAAGCCGCTGTTCGTGATCCAGCGCTACACGCCCGTCGAGATGGTCGTGAACATCGACCGCTGGGTGAAGGTACGCGAGCCCGCCGGAAGCCTGCTGTGGCTCGAACGCCGCCAGCTTTCCGACAAGCGCACCGTAATCGTCACCGCTGCCCGCGCCGAGATCCGCCAGAAGCCCGACACCGGCGCCCCGCTCGTCTTCGAAGCCGCCAAAGACGTGGTCCTCGAGCTTGGCGACAAGCCGCCCGCCGATGGCTGGGTCGGCGTCCGCCATCGCGATGGCAGCAGCGGATTCATCCGCATCAACCAGATCTGGGGTCTGTAAGCCGATGCGCATCGCCGTCTTTGGCGCAGGGGCCTGGGGAACCGCCCTCGCCCTCGCCTTCGCCCGTGGTCATCAGGTCGTGCTGTGGAGCCGCGAATCCGCCGAGATCGCCGCGCTGCGTGCCGACGGTGAAAACCGCCGCTACCTGCCGGGCATTCCGCTACCGGCCGAGATTGAGCTCACCGACAGCCTGCCCGAAGCCGCGAAGGCCGATCTGCACCTCGTCGTCACGCCCCTCGCCGGCCTGCGCGCCACCGCCCGCGCCCTCCGCGCCGCGGCGCCGGGCACCCCGCTGCTGTGGGCCTGCAAGGGCCTTGAAGCCGGCACCGCCAAGCTCCCGCACCAGATCGTCGCCGAAGAGCTCGGCGAAGACGCACCCTGCGGCGTGCTCACCGGGCCGAGCTTTGCCGCCGAAGTGGCCAAGGGCCTGCCCGCGGCAGTGACCATCGCCGCCCGCGACATCGATTTTGCCCGCCATTGGGTACAGGCCCTGCACAACAACCGCCTGCGCCTCTACGCCAACGACGACCTCGTCGGCGCCGAAGTGGGCGGCGCGGTCAAGAACGTGATGGCGATCGCCGCCGGCGTCGCCGACGGCATGGGCTTCGGGCTCAATGCCCGCGCCGCGCTCATCACCCGCGGCCTCGCCGAGATCACCCGCCTGGGTGTCGAGCTCGGCGCCCGTCGCGACACCTTCATGGGGCTTGCCGGGCTGGGCGATCTGGTCCTCACCTGCACAGGCGACCTGTCGCGCAACCGCCGCGTCGGCCTGATGCTCGCCGAGGGCAAGACGCTCCCAGACATCCTCGCGGCCCTGGGCCATGTGGCCGAAGGCGTCAGCACCACCCACGAAGTCGCTGCCCTGGCCGGCCGGTTGGGCGTCGACATGCCGATCACGCTGGCCGTCGACGGCGTGCTCAACGGCACCGTGTCGGCCCGCGACGCGGTCGAGCAGCTTCTCGCCCGCGACCCCAAGCAGGAATAAACCTAGCCGCCGCCGGCAAAGCCCGACTGGCGCCAGGCTTCATAGACCACCACCGCAGCCGCATTCGACAGATTGAGGCTGCGGTTGCCTGGCCGCATCGGAATGCGCA
>NZ_CALAYQ010000095.1:0-14713 GCF_937894855.1 uncultured Zoogloea sp. | reverse complement strand
CCTTCGACGAGATCGCCGACGCCCGGAACGACTTCAACCTCAACCTGCCGCGCTATATCGACAGCACGGAGCCGGAAGATCTGCAGGACATTGACGCCCACTTGAACGGCGGCATTCCCGAACGTGACCTGGATGCGCTCACCGCCTACTGGCAGGTGCTGCCCGGCCTGAGGGCGGCCCTATTCGAGCCTCTACGCCCAGGCTACGCCCGCCTCAAGCTGCTGCTCGCCGAAGTCAAGCCGGCTATCTTCGGACACCCCGAATTCACTGCCTTCAACCAGACTGCTACCCAGCGCTTCACCGACTGGCGCGAGGCCACCACGCCGCGCCTCACCGCCTTCGACAAGGGCGCCCACCCCAAGGCGCTGATCGAAACCATCGCCGAGGACCTGCTGGAGCGCTTCCGCAAGGCACCGCTGCTCGACGCCTACGACATCTACCAGCACCTTATGGACTACTGGGCCGAGACCATGCAGGACGACGCCTATCTGATCGCAGCCGACGGCTGGATCGCCAAACCAACCCGCATCGTCGAAACCGACAAGAAGGGCAAGACCCGGGACAAGGGCTGGGCCTGCGACCTAATCCCCAAGCCCTTCATCGTTGCCCGCTACTTCACCGCGGAGCAGGCCGCCATCGACGCCAGGCAGGCCGAGCTGGAAGCCGCCACCGCCAGCCTGTCCGAACTGGAGGAGGAGCACAGCGGCGAGGACGCCGCGTTCTCCGGCTTCGACAGCATCACCGCGGCAGCCGTCAAGGAGCGCATCCGCGAGATCGGCAAGGACCCGGACGGCGCCGACGAGCTGAAAGTCCTGAAAGCGTGGCAGGCCCTGACCGAGCAGATCGCCGCGCTGAAGAAGGCGGTCAAGGCGGCCGAGGCGGCGCTCGACGTGCAGGCGTACGGGCACTATGCCAAACTCGGCAAGGCCGAGATCCAGTCGCTGGTGGTGGACGACAAGTGGATGGCTCACCTGTCGGCCGCGGTGCAGAGCGAACTGGACTGCGTATCACAGACCCTGACCCGCCGCATCCGCGAACTGGCCGAGCGCTATGTGACGCCGCTGCCGGAGCTGACTGACGAGGTGGCGAGGCTTGCAGCCCGCGTAGAAGAACACCTCAAGAAGATGGGGGTGGTATGGAAGTAAGGCCGGGGTACAAACAGACGGAGGTGGGGGTTATTCCCGAGGAGTGGGCGTGGAAGCGCCTGGGTGATGTCGCATCAGTTGGTTCTGGCGGCACACCAAGTCGAGAGCAGGCAGCATATTGGGGTGGATCGATCCCCTGGATCACTACATCTCAAATCGATTTCGGGGTGATCGCTGAGGCGGAGCAGTTCATTACTGAGGAAGGCCTCAAGAACTCAGCCGCAAAGTTGCTTCCCCCAGGCACCTTATTGATGGCTCTTTATGGTCAAGGAAAAACTCGGGGGAAAGTGGGTGTTCTGGGTATTCCTGCAGCAACAAATCAAGCCTGCGCCTCGATCGCGCTTCAAGCCGGGGTTTCACGAGAGTTCATATTCCACTTCTTGGCGAATCAATACGAGGTCATCCGCAACGCTAGTAACAGTGGGAGCCAGGAAAACCTGAATGGCTACATCGTAAGGGGAATTCCTGTCGTCTTTCCTTCTCCCCCCGAACAACGCGCCATCGCCACCGCGCTGAGCGATGTCGATGCGCTGCTATCCACCCTGGACCGCCTCATCGCCAAGAAGCGTGATCTCAAACAGGCCGCGATGCAGCAACTCCTGACAGGCCAGACCCGCCTGCCGGGTTTTGAGGGGGAGTGGGAGGTGAAGCGGTTGGGAGATTTGCTAACGATCTGCCACGGCAAGAGCCAGCACGAAGTAGAAGTTGATGACGGCGCCTATCCGATTCTTGCCACAGGAGGGCAGATAGGAACCGCTAAACGCCCTCTGTATGACAAGCCATCTGTCTTGATAGGACGCAAGGGAACGATCAATCAGCCTCAGTACATGGATACACCGTTTTGGACGGTAGATACCCTGTTCTATTCGGCTATGAAGGAAGACAACAGTGCAAGATTCCTTTATTACCGTTTCTGCTTGATTGACTGGATGCAGTACAACGAGGCATCAGGTGTTCCAAGCCTCAACGCACGGACCATTGAGAGTATCGAGGTGCATTGCCCTGGCCCCGTGGAGCAAGAAGTGATTGCCAAAATCCTCTCCGACATGGACGCCGAGTTGGCCGTCCTGGAGACCCGCCGCGAGAAAACCCGCCTGCTCAAGCAAGGTATGATGCAGGAATTGCTGACTGGCAAGACCCGACTGATTACCCCCGAGCCCACCGATGCCTGAACTCCCTCGCTCAGAACGCAAGACCCAGAATCGCGTCATCGCCCTCTTCACCGACGAGGCACGACCTGATCATCTCGGTTACCGCTATCTGGGCGAGTGGCGCCAGCGCGACAACAACCGTCCCATCGAGACCGAACTCCTGCGCGCCAACCTCGCGGCCCGGGGCTATTCCCCGGCCCATATCGCCGCGGCGCTGCAGAAGCTCGAAACCGCCGCCGATGCGACGGGCGTCAGCCTCTACCAGGCCAACCTGCGCACCTATCAGCTGCTGCGCTACGGCGTACCGGTCCAGATCGCCACCGGGCAGGCCCACGAGACGGTGCACCTGATCGACTGGACCAACCCCGACGCCAACGACTTCGCATTGGCCGAGGAGGTGACGCTCAAGGGCGGCTACGAACGCCGGCCGGATCTGGTGCTCTACCTCAACGGTATCGCCATTGCGGTGATCGAACTCAAGCGTAGCTCGGTCGAAGTGGCCGAGGGCGTGCGCCAGCTCATCATCAACCAGGAAGAACTCTTCAACAAGGGCTTCTTCAGCACGGTGCAGCTGGTGCTGGCGGGCAGCGACGCCCAAGGCCTACGCTACGGCACCACCGGCACGCCGGAGCAATTCTTCGTCGAATGGAAGGATGAAGCGCCTACGGAGGCTGGCCTGGAACCTGCCCCCGGCCACCTGCTGGACCGCCCCCTGACCCAGCTATGCGGCAAGGCGCGCCTGCTCGACCTGATCCGCCACTTCGTGATCTTCGACGCTGGCCAGAAGAAGGTACCGCGCCAGCACCAGTTTCAGGGCGTGAAAGCCGCGCAGGAACGCATCGCCCACAAGGAGGGCGGCGTCATCTGGCACACCCAGGGCAGCGGCAAGAGCATCCTGATGGTATTGATCGCCAAGTGGCTGCTGGAGCACGACCCGGAGGCGCGCATCCTCGTTATCACTGATCGGGACGAACTGGACAAGCAGATCGTCGGCGTGATGCGCAACGCCGGGGTGATCGGCGAGAACTCCCCGTCACCCCGCATCACCTCCCGCGCCGACTTCGTCGAGAAGCTGGCAGCGACTACGCCGCGCCTGCTATGCGCGCTGATCCACAAGTTCGACGTGGCCGACCTGAAAGGCCCGGGACCGGCGGTGCATGGCCGCTTCTACGTCTTCGTCGATGAATGCCACCGCACACAGGGCGGCGACATGAATAAGCAGATGAAGCGCTGGCTCGAAGGCGCCATCTTCATCGGCTTCACCGGCACCCCGCTGCTGCGCAAGGACAAGCTGATGACGCGGGACGTGTTCGGCACCTACATCCACACCTACAAGTTCCATCAGGCGGTGGCGGACAAGGTGGTGCTGGACCTGAAGTACGAAGCCCGCGATGTGCCGCAGCAGCTGATCTCGCGAGCTGCGATAGACAGATGGTTCGAGCAGAAGACCCGGAATCTCAACAACTTCCAGAAGGCCATCCTGCGCAAGCGCTGGGCGACGATGGAAGCTCTGATGAGCGCGGGCGAGCGCAAGCAGCGCATTGTGGCCAACATCATCGAAGACTTCAGCCTCAAGCCGCGCCTGAACAACGACCGGGGAACGGCGATCCTGGTGGCAGCCTCGATCTACGATGCCTGCCATTACTTCCGCCTGTTCCAGAACACGAACTTCGGTCCCTACTGCGGGATCGTCACGTCCTTCGAGCCGAACCACAACGCGATCTCCCGCGAGCCGCCCAACAGCGACGAGCGCTACAAGTTCGACACCTACACCCAGCACGTCCTCCAGCAGAATCAGACGACCAAGCAGTATGAGGACGAGATCAAACGCCGCTTCATCAAGGAGCCCGCCAACCTCAAGCTGCTGATCGTGGTGAGCAAGCTGCTGACCGGCTTCGACGCCCCCAGTTGCACCTACATCTACCTCGACAACGAGCTGCGCGACCACAACCTGTTCCAGGCCATCTGTCGCACCAACCGGCTCGACGGCGACGACAAGGACTACGGCTACATCGTTGACTACAAGGAACTCTTCGGCGACGTGCAGCAGGCCATCGCGGTGTATAGCTCAGACGAGCTGGACATCGACGCGGGCAACGGCGGCGACAACAACGTGCGCCTCAAGAACTGGCTGGAAGAAGGTAGGAAGCAGCTCGACGAGGCCCGCCAGGCACTGCACTACCTCTGCGAGCCGGTGCCGCAGCCCGGCGAGATGGAGCAGTTCCTGCGCTACTTCTGCGGTGACGCCGCCGACCCCGAGGCGCTCAACACAACCGAATCCCTGCGGGTGTCCTTCTACAAGGCGGTGGCCCTTTTTACCCGCGCCTACGCCGATCTGGCCCAGAACCTCAGCGAGGCGGGCTACTCCGATGCCGAGGAAGGAGCATTGAAGCGGGAGGTCGAGTTCTACGCCGACGTCCGCGCGGCCATCAAGCGGCACTCCGGCGAAGAGCTCGATATCAAGCCCTACGAGGCGGACATGCGCCACCTCATCAACACCTACATCCAGGCCGATCACGCGGAGGCGCTGGGTGAGCTGGGTGAGATGTCGCTCACCGAGCTGATCATCCAGACCGGCATCCACGACGCCATCGCCAAGAAGCTCAACGAGAAGGGCAAGCTGTCGAAGAACGCCGTCGCCGAAGGCATCATCAACAACGTCCGCCAGACGATCATCCGGGACCAGCTGACCGACCCGATGTTCTACGCCCAGATGTCCCAGCTGCTGGAGGATCTGATTCAGCAGAGCCGGGACGATACTGCAGCGTATGAGGAGTTCCTGCGCAAGGCCGAGGAGCTGGTCAAGAAGCTGGCCGCCAAGCAACCCAATGACGGCATTCCGGCCAGCCTGCACGGCCTGCGGGAGGCGACGGTGCTGTACAACAACCTGGGCTCGATCCCGGCGAACCAGTTCAGCTACCCCACCGCCGACGAGGATCGCGCCGCGCTGGCCTTGAAGATCGACTCCGCTATCCGGGAGCATGCCCCCGCCGGCTGGTATGGCGACCAGGCACGTGAAGCCCAGGTGCTGAACGCCCTGTTCCCGCTGCTTGACCGTGA
The DNA here is from genome assembly GCF_937894855.1 of uncultured Zoogloea sp. NCBI lineage: Bacteria > Pseudomonadati > Pseudomonadota > Betaproteobacteria > Rhodocyclales > Zoogloeaceae > Zoogloea > uncultured Zoogloea sp. The sequence goes on along the minus strand of NZ_CALAYQ010000095.1, from coordinate 9,357 downwards.
CCGCGACGCGACGCAGGCGCTCTTCGAGATCATCAAGAACCAACCGGGCTACCAGTGACCGAAACGATCCAGATCGGCGAGCTGGCTATCGCAGTCACCCGCAAGGCAGTCAAGCACGTCCATCTCTCGGTCCATCCACCGGAAGGCCACGTTACGCTGGTTGCACCGACCGCCACCCGGCTGGAAGTCGCCCGCGCCTACGCGATCTCCAAGCTCGGCTGGATTCGCGACCAGCAGGCCAAGCTGCAGGCGCAAGCCCGGGAGACACCGCGGCAGTTCATCGAGCGTGAAAGCCACTATCTGTGGGGGCGCCGCTATCTGCTGACGGTGATCGAGGCGGACACGAAACCCGGCGTGAAGCTCGACCATCGGCAGATCACGCTGCTCGTCCGCCCAGGAACCCCGCAGGCCAAGCGGGAAGAAGTGATGCAGGGCTGGTACCGCTCCGAACTCCACGCCGCTGTGCCGCCGCTCATCAAGAAGTGGGAGGCCAGGCTGGGTGTCCAGGTTTCCGCCTACTTCCTGCAGCGCATGAAAACCAAGTGGGGCAGCTGCAACCACCGCGCCAGCACGATCCGTCTCAACACCGAGCTGGCGAAGAAGCCGAAAGACCTGCTGGAGTACATCGTCGTGCACGAGATGGTGCATCTGATCGAGCCGACGCACAGCGAGCGGTTTTCCGCATTGCTTGATCAGCACTATCCGACGTGGCGAGAGGCGCGGGCGGAACTCAACGAGTTACCACTCGCGGCCGAGTCGTGGGACGCGCAGGAGTCATGAAGCGCTAATCGGCAGATCCAGCGCTGGCGCAACGCCGGTGCTTTGGGGCTGTTGTGCCCGACTTGAGTATGCGGCTGCTCTTGGGCGTTGGGCGGAGTTCACATCCATCAGCTGCCATTTTGGACAGCCAGACGCTGCAATCGACCTACGCCGGTGAGCGTGCTGGCTACTGACAGATCTCGATCAGGCTCTGGACTAGGCTGACGTTCCGAGCTCCGTCCAATGAGCGGCGGCGCTCATCAGACTGATCCAATCGACACGGCTGAACAGACCGCGCATCCCTGCGCACACGCTCCCACATCAAAAAACCTATCCCAAGTTTATTGGCGACTGGCTACGCGTCAGAACGTCTGGCATATCAAATCTCCATTCGTTAAAACACATTGAGATTTCAACTTGAAACTCTGAATTGGAAAATAAAGGCTGGTTTTCCGCTTTAAAACCAATTCCATTTTCCAATCTAGAAAATAAGAAAGCGCTTTGAAAGCGTTTGTTTTCCGATAGACTTCATTCGCAACGAAATTCAAAAAACTCACTTTCGGATTAAAAATCCCCTGCGCTGCAGGATTTAATTTTAGCCACCCTCAAATTAGACGCCCCTAGAACTATTCCTCACGCGAAGCGGTGATATCGTCCACCAAGTCAATTTCAACAAGCCTCGATAACGATGAAAAGAAATACGACACCCGGCAAGCCTTCATCCGGGCGGACGAACCTCTCCACAAATAAACTTCATGGGCGATGGGCATTTTTACGCCAGAGCATCTGCCAAATCGAGCGCGGAGTTAGTAACCATGAGCAATACTGAGAGTGCAGCCATCCCTTGGCTGGACAGGGAACTCAGCGATGACGAACTTTTTCTTGCCAAGCGCGTCGCTTGGGCAGTCCATTGCCCTGCGGCCGGACAGGGGTTTTTAGTGGCTTTCAGCCTGGCGATTGACTCACTCGAAGCTCTGGCACAGGCGTGGACGCAGAGCTCCATCGATATTTCCCAGATCGTCCATGCCCTCAAAAGCGCTCATGCGCGTCTCATTGCTTCAACAACGCTTCCGTCCGCCGCACGAAGCCGCCCCGACTTAAAACCATTGTCGCAGAGCTATGCTCTATGGCATTCGTCCGTGGAAAAGGCGCGTTCCAACTCGGACGCTAGAAGAGTTCGCCAAGCTCTCGGGCTCACGCTGCTTTGGCATATGGGAAAAAGAGAAAAAATAGGCGAAAGCATTTCCTATGCTCTTGGAGTTTTGGTCGATTGCAGTGCTCGTCGCGGACGTCACTCGCCGTCTTGGCAAAACATTATCCCTTTGATCAAACCCGAGAGCATGGTGCTCGAGGAGCTTGCCAAGGCGGAACGTCATGATCCAGTTGCAAAGCTACTGCGATCCTTGGCCGGCTATGCAGCAACATGTTCACTCCCCGTTCGCCCCTCAACTCTGAGCCCCTACTCAAATCTAATACAGCAAGAACACCGTTCCGATCTACAAGCTGAATGCAATACGGGAGCGGAGGATCGAGATTGCTCCAATGACAAGCAGGAGCCGGCTGAAGAAGTATTGGACAAAGATCAATCCATTATACGCTGGCAGGTTGCGCGCGCGACCCGCGCGCCTTGGCCGCATGTTTTAGGCTTGGAAAATTGGGATATCTTCACACCGCCCTTGCTTAAAGCTGCCGTAGCCCACATCCCGGGAAGTTTCGCCGATCAGAATGTGTCTGCGTATGCAATTTTGTCTGCCGTGTCGATGGTCTCTGCACTGCCACCTCGCTTGGCACTGAAGCTTCCTCTGGCACAAAATAATGCCATATGGATCGATCTTGCGACCACTCATATCTGCTGGAGTCTAGCAGAGATTGTGCCTCGCACGACCATGTCAGAAGCGATCTGGGCAGGGGGGTATCGGCCCAGTCAAATCGTCCGACTACCGCTACCGACGTTGGCTGCTAACGCATTGAATAGAAAAATTGTACATCGGAAATTTCCAAGCACCTTGATAGAATTGCTATTTGAACACGAAAAAGAAGAGCAGGAAATCCTTAGTGAATACGGCGCATTTCTGCGCTCTAGTCGCACGACTACCGAAATACCTGCCGGCTACGCTGCGCGCATCGCATATAGCTTCGGCGCGGTGGTATATCAGGTGAGCCGCAACTCAGTTCTAACGGCCCTCACCAGCCTTGATCTGCGCTTAAGTGCTCCTGCCGAGCTTGACTATTTGTGTATTAGCGAGGATGCCATTACGAACGCAGTAAGCGGCGCTTTTGAATACCTCGGCTTTGGCGAATGTGTTGCAACACCCGATCCACGATACGTGGGATCGCCCTTCTGCCCGAAGCCAGAAACGCTTAGAAATACTCTCCAGAAGATCCGCGAAGAGATGAGCAATATCGTTGGAAGGGTTACTCCGCGCATGCCCATCTTCAGCTTCGTCAAAGATTTCAACCGACTTTCGGAGCTGAGCGCCAGTGCCTTTGTCATTCTTAGCGCACATCGGGGTAGCAAACTGGAAAGGATTAACTTCAGTTCGCTCTATTCCTCACCAAAGTACTTTCAGGTTAATGACAAGCTGACGAAAAACAACTCCACCCGGATCATTCCTAAGACATCTTCCCTTAATTCATTGCTTAACAGCCATCTTGCTGCGATCAGGTCCTTGGGCAAAAGACTTGCCAAGGATTATCCGACGGCGGCAGAAAGAGTAAATAGGATCGCAGGTTTTGAAAAGCCGTTCGCCCCCGTCTTCTTTGCTGTTGATGTTGAAAATGGGGCAACTCTTCATCCCTTCAAGGTTCAGAGGCAATCCATTGACGACACCGATTCGGGAATGGCAAAAAACGGCGGACGCCATTTTATTGTTTCGGAATTGGTAAAGCGGGGAGTTTTCTCGCCATTGATAAGAGTGATCACCGGTCATGCGCGGGAGGCGGCAGCTACATTTCATGCGGCAGCAGGGTTGTCACCTGCTGAGGCGCTCGAATGTCTACGCCCGTTCCTGGAGGATGTCCACGCAGATGTAGCCCCAGCTGATTGGCCGTCTCTAAGACAACCCAGCTGTAATTTTCCTCTAGTGGCAATCGCTCCAAAAGCCAGGCTGCGCGGAATTGCTCCCGAGATTGTCATTGATGATGATTTTTATCCGCCCCCAAACCTACCCAAAGAGCCGTTTCACAGCCAGACGCTCGCCTTTTACTCCCTCGGGGATTGGATTGTTAAGGAGCTTCTTTCCGGATCCCCAGGGCTATCCCCTTGGGCTGTTGTTTTTAGTTCACTGATGTTTGTCGAAATTCTTTGGCAGCCATCGCGCATTGCTTCAGCATGGGCAAGCGTGTCGAAAAAGGACGTATGGAGACTGGGCAATACGCTGACGCTCAGAATTGAGCGGAAAAACCAGCAGCCTATAGATCTTCCACTTCATCCCATCACCACGATGATGATCAATGCAGCCTGGAAGACCCCCATCCCGACCTACCTAGAGTGTGTAACGCAGACAGCCAGCTGGATTTCGTCTCACATACCTGGCAACAGTTGGGCGCCCGAGCCAGATTCCTTTATGTGCCAATACTCAGACATCGCTCGCGCTTACCACTCCATTCGGCTACCTCCTTGGCTAATTACTGCGGCAAGAACGGAAACGGAGGCTGCGGCCATATCGCTTTCATCTATTTCTCGCATAGCCTACGGACGTCCGGGGCACTCTGAGCCTCCTAAACAAAGAGTCCTACGAAAATTCGCTAACGTGAACAAAAATGAACTTCTTTCTCAAGTGATTCGTATAGTCAATCAGATGGGCGACAACACTAAGCAGCACGGTGAAGATGGTGCGCGCAAGGTTGAACTTGTCAAGAGACTGCGAGCGTGGAAGGAAACCTGTGGCGTGTCCTTCGGAACTGCAACCGATGTGTCGGATTGGATCATCGAAGAATGTAGAAAAAGGAAAAGTGAAAAGGGGCATCTCGAAGTCTCTTCGCTGTCGACTTATCTCTCGAGGCTGCGTCCGTTCCTCGAAGCAGTAAGTTTAGACGATGGACTGGAAGACCTCAGCGGCAACCAATGGGCAGAAGGGCGCCGACTCGTTTTGGGAGAGCTCGCTGGAGACTCTCAGAAACAAGCATCATCTATCTTTAGACACTTTGCTCGTTTCTGGCGAGCCAGAGGATGTATCGCAATATCCCACGATCTCATTCGGGATAATCCAGACGAAGAAAGAATTGGCCAAGCCCACAATGCTTCCAGCACCTACGTAACAAGCCAAGAGGCTAAAGCTATCGTCGAGATAGTGAGAAAATCGTTTGAAGCAGGTTCTCTTAACGAAGCACGCGCAGCACTCTATGCACAACTGGCTACATCTCTTCCATTTCGTTCAGCTGAAGTCGGGCTTATTCATTTTCAACACACACTTTCTGATCTGGGCATGGTGGAGGTGACGACTTCTGGATATAGCCATCTTAAAAACCCCAAGTCGAGCCGACGCCGAGTTCCGGTGCCGCATGCAATATGTGGCGAACTTAGCTCATTGAAAATGCGTCTTCGCACTGCAGATCTGACATCAAAGGGATATTTTATCTCGACCGACACCGGATCAGACTGCACGCATATCGCAGACATTAAAAATGCGATGCAGTATGCCCTTAGATCCGTCACAGGAGAGGAGTTGGTTAAACAACACTCTCTGCGTGGGTCTGCTGAGTGTCGACTCGTCTGGCCTGGATTCGAACAAGCTATTCTTTCAATGCAAAACTGCACTCCGCCTCCGAAAATGGGTCGTACTCCTGAAGAACGATGGAATGAGGTGGGGCTGGCCGCAATATCTGCCGGGCACCACCCACTCTCTGCGATCAAATATTACCTCTCAATGTGGCCTGTATTTTTCTATGCAAACAATTTCCAGATCTACTCTACTTATAGACCAAGAGTCGGTTTCGCTCGTTTTCTTCCCGAGATCAAGGAGGACAATTTTCGCCAAATTCTTTCTCGTTCAGCCAGACGTCGTGAAGAAAATGAAGTAGCGAAGGGTAGTGGCGAAGCAGTGAACGAAAAAAATTTTTGGCAAGAGCTACTCAGTCGCTCCCTGTTTTCCAGCGAGATCAGACTAATTGAGGATCTTCTTCAGCCCACACCCAGGTCGCAGACTTCGGTTGCGCCGAATGAGCTACGGCCCGCAAGTCTTGCCCTGCAAATAAGCTATGTTGCACTTCGTATTAACGGATATACACCTGAATCGAGTGCCGACATATTTGGGCTGTCGGCTGCTGATTCTCAGAGACTTGATAAGCTTATACCCGACTTATTGTCAGAAGACTCAAACGAGCCCGGGATTTCGCTTAAATTCGCAAAGGCGGAATGCCCTGCAATGAGCTCAGCCATTGCCGAATGTTGCGACCTCGAACGACTAAGGAAAGCCTTACGCGCGACATCTTCAGATAAGCGCAATTCAACATCGCCTCTCACTCAAATTGTTGAGACAGCCCGAATATTACTCAGTCTTATTCCATCCGGCCTGACTCTTACAGTGCTTCCTGAAGCGGACCATGCGCTTCCCCAACTTCGATCAGCTCTTTTCGATCTGGATCGCGCGATTGAAATCAAGTCGAGATCTCTGGCCAAGACTACTCGATATCGATTTCATATTATTCCGCGCGAAAATTCAAGACAAGGACCTCGTTCTCAGGGGCAATACACAAATCTTTTCAGGACTCTTCTTCGTTCGCAAATTTTACTTTTATCACTTGGGAAAAATAATGACTTCAAATAATCACAACCCGTTTAGTCAAGACGCTGTCCAGTACGTGCTTGGCCTCCCCGTTCTATCGCTTAAAAGAGCTCAGAGTCTTCTATCTCCGCCCGGGGACTGGGTGTTACTAGACGATTTAATCCGACTTCTCGAGAATGCAAAGAGAATTCTTTTTGGCCTTCGCCCGAGAGGCATGGAAAACACGAACGTCGTTATCTCTCGCGATATGACGCAAGCCGCACTCGTCCGGACAAAGAGTCCGCAGAGAGAGCTTAATGACAATGCAGTTGATGAGTCGCCAGAGAGTTCGGACGCAGATAAGGCCGAGCTGGAAAGCGACTGCATTCTCGACAACAGCAAGCCGTTTGATAGCGCAGGAACAAAGGGGGCAAGCCGACGCGCTATTGAGACCGCGCAGGAGCTAGCCAGCATGTATAAAAACGGGGCCATTTCAAGCGCAGAGGATTTTCTTAAGGAGGTTTCGAAGAGCCCCGATATCGCAGTGACACGACACTGCCTTGCCCCCCAGGGAAAAAATGCTTTTGATGTAAGCACTCCAGACTTTACTTTCCCGATCGGGGGCGGTGCCGTTTTCCCTCAACACCTTGAGTCCGCAGAGCGGTTTAAGGTCACGTTGGAAAACATTGGAGATGTTAATAAGGATTCAGTTTCTGCTCGATTGAGTTCGGTGAACTCCGGCGTAGACAACCCTTGTATTCGTTTTTTTGCAAAAAACAAAAGGTTTACGGTTCATATCGGCACAAGCTACGACGCTCTTCTCATCCGGCACCCGGGGGTATCACTATGTGACGAGCTGCAGGCGGAAGTAACGGTGACCATTGATACATCTAAAGGAGTTGTCTGTGGGCTAACGCTTATCAGGATACTTAACAAAGACATCCTCAAACCATTGATCACCGAAGTTAGCAAACAAATTGAAATTCAGTTCGATAGCTAAGCCATATGCTTGATTGTAATCGCGAGACTGGAAATCAACTGCTAGGGCACCTCGAAGAGCCCCTGACTTCCCCGAAAAGACTGTTGTAAGTTGTTGATTTAAAAGTGCCGAGTTTTCGGAAAGTAAGGTTTTTCGAGGTGCCCGCTAGATTTCAGGAATTGCCTCGTTTGTCATGGCGGGTTTCTGCTGGGCTCGTTTGTGGTCAAGGCAACCTTACCCCGATTGTCTTCCTGGCGCACTCGGCGAAGCGATACAGGCGAGTGCAAGCCTTGATCGTCAGCTGACAAGCCGCCAGCCTCTGTCGAGTGGCGGCTACCCTGTCAGGCGGGCTTGTCCTCCCGAAGCGCGTCGGCAGGGGGAAGGTCGGCCCGCAGCACAGCGTAGGCGTCCAGGATCCCTTCACCATACTGCTCGCGATTCCAGTCGCCCTTGGCGGATGCCGTGTCTTTCACGAGGGTCTTGAAGGCCTCGACCCTCTGCCATTTCTGGGGGTAGCGCGCGCGGATCTCCTCGCCACGGTAAAGCAGCCACAGGGCTGCCGTTGCAGCCACCTGGGGCGTGGCGAAGGATGTTCCGTCGCCGTAGCCGTAAGTTTGCCGCCCCTTGCGATCGACCACAGGGCGGCGGATCGGCCAGGCTGGTGCGCAGAGATCCACCTCGGGCCCGAAGCTGCTGCCGATCCAGGGGATTAGGGCCGGCGTGCAGCCGCCGACGGCGAGGGTCCGGTTGAGGCGGGCCGGTGCCACCACCGGGTCCCACACGTTGCCTGCGGCGGCCACCAAAATGACGCCATTCTCATAAGCGTAGTCGATGGCCTTCCTTAGCCTGTCGTCGATGAGGGTCAGCGCCATCCCCATGCTCAGGGTGATGACGCTGCAGCCATGCCGCACCAGGTGTTCAATGGCGAGGGCCAGGGCTCCCTGCACGTGGTTGATGATCACGCTGTCACAGATGCGGACGGGGATGAACGGCAGCTGCGGCGCGGCACCGAAATAGGGCCTGTCGACGTCCTGGTCGAAGCCGGCCAGCACGCTGGCAGTGCGTGCGCCGTGACCGTCGTTGGCGCCACCGAGCATCGGGTCGAGGGCTGAGAATTCGCTGGCAAAGGGGTTCCCCACGTACTGGAACGGGTCCCGCGTGAAGTCGCCCGGGAAGAAATTGCGGTCGAAGTCGGTCAGCACGAAGCTGGATGGCTGGCCGCCCTTGAAGCCCAGGCAGGGGATCTCCCGAAACCCCGTGTCGATCTGGCCGACCCGCAGGCCTTTCCAGTCGACCCGCTCCGCCGAGCCCACCAGGCCCCAGGCATCCACCAGCCGGGTACGCTTCAGGTGCCAGTCCCAGCCATCGATCACGAGATCCGAATCATCCAGCTCGGCCCGCGGGATGCCCGCCAGCTCGGCCGGCTCCCGCGCCGCAAGCAGCTCCGCCAGCCGGCTTTCGCTGATCGGGTCTGCACCCTGGGCCCCCATGCCCTCCATGATCTCGGCGAAACTGGGCGGAAAGCCGGTGATGGGCTGAGTCGGCGCACTCTCGATCATCCGGCTCACGGCCGCCGGCATCAGCACGATCCGGTGGCTGCCGACAGCCAACACCGGGTCGCCTTGCTGCTTGCCGGTCAGCTTGCGGGCATAGCTGGCGATCTTCGCGAGCTTCTTGGGGGCTGCGGTGACGAGGTAGTAGGGCTGGGCCATGGGGTGTCTCCTTGTGGGCACCGGATCAGGCGAGGGCTGATCTCTATGGGATTTTTAGTACATGGCGTGTGGTTTGTCGTCCGTGATGGGCTGGCACGGTGGTCATCTGCATGAATTGGAGGTCGCCGGCGAGCGCTACGGCACCCCTGAACCGCCCCGGATTTGGTGGAGGCCCAATACTCTGAGAGGATTGAGCCATGAC
>NZ_CALAYQ010000094.1:0-8915 GCF_937894855.1 uncultured Zoogloea sp. | reverse complement strand
CCACCTTCGTGCTGGGCGCCAGCGGCCACATCGCCGGCGCCATCAACCCGGCCTCGAAGAACCGCCGCAGCTACTGGACCAGCGATTCCACCGCCTCGGTGCCGGAAGAGTGGCTCGAGACCGCCGTCGAACAAAAGGGCAGCTGGTGGCTGCACTGGGCCGAATGGCTCAAGCAGCGCAGCGGCGAGATGATTGCTGCCCGCAACAAGCCGGGCAACGCGAAATACAAGGTGATCGAAGCGGCACCCGGGCGTTACGTCAAGGAAACCGTCTGATCGCACCGCAGCACCCCCTCGGGGCTTGATCCCCGGGGGAGAAAATCAAAAAAAGGTCGGCAGCGAGAGGAATAACGGGGGGCGTTGCCGATTTCAGCTTACCCCCGCACTCACACTTTGAGGGAGAGAGACATGGCACGTGTAGCACTGGTTACTGGCGGTATGGGCGGTCTGGGCGAATCGATCTGCATCAAGCTGGCCGCGCTCGGATACAAGGTCGTCACCACCCACTCGCCGGGCAACGCCAAGGCGGCCGAATGGCTGCAGACGATGAACAACATGGGCTACGGCTTCAAGGCCTACCCCTGCGATGTCGCTGATTTCGACTCGTGCAAGGCCTGCGTCGAGCAGATCACCGCCGACATCGGCCCCGTGGATGTGCTGGTCAATAACGCCGGCATCACCCGCGACATGACCTTCAAGCGCATGACCAAGGCCGACTGGGATGCCGTCATCCACACCAACCTCGACAGCGTCTTCAACATGACCAAGCAGGTCATGGACGGCATGGTCGAGCGCAAGTGGGGCCGCGTCATCAACGTCTCCTCGCTCAACGGCATCAAGGGCGCTTTCGGTCAGACCAACTACGCTGCGGCCAAGGCCGGCATGCATGGTTTCACCAAGTCCCTGGCCCTCGAAACCGCCAAGTCCGGCGTGACCGTCAACACCATCTCCCCGGGTTACATCGGTACCAAGATGGTTCTGGCGATTCCGCAGGAAGTCCTCGAAACCAAGATCCTGCCCCAGATCCCGATGAGCCGTCTCGGCAAGCCGGAAGAAATCGCGGGGCTGATTGCCTATCTCGCCTCTGATGAAGCGGCATTCGTGACCGGTGCCAACATCTCTATCAACGGCGGGCAGCATATGTTCTAATAAGCTTTTCGCACCGCAACAAAAGAAGGAAAGTAAAAATGTCTCAACGCATCGCCCTTGTAACTGGTGCCGTCGGTGGCCTTGGCACCGCTATCTGTAAATCCCTTGCCGCTGCGGGCGTCCGCGTGGTCGGGAATTTCTTCCCTGGCGATCCCGCCAAGGACGCCTGGGTTGAAGCTCGCAAGGCGGAAGGCCTCGATATCCCGCTGTACGGTTTCGACGTCTCCGACTACGAGCAGTGCAAGGCGGCCGTTGAGGCGATCACCAACGAAGTCGGCCCGATCGACATCCTGGTGAACAACGCCGGTATCACCCGCGACAAGTTCTTCCCGAAGATGGAAAAGGGTCAGTGGGATGCGGTCATCGCGACCAACCTCACCAGCCTCTTCAACGTGACCCACACCATTTCCCCGAAGATGGCGGAACGTGGCTGGGGCCGCATCATCAACATCTCCTCGGTGAACGGCGTCAAGGGTCAGGCTGGTCAGACCAACTACTCCGCCGCCAAGGCCGGCGTGATCGGTTTCTCCAAGGCGCTGGCTGCTGAGCTGGCCACCAAGGGCGTGACCGTCAACGCCATCGCTCCGGGCTACATCGGCACCGACATGGTCATGGCGATCAAGGAAGAAATCCGTCAGGGCATCATCGACACCGTGCCGGTCAAGCGTCTTGGCAAGCCGGAAGAAATCGGCGCTGCCGTGGTCTACCTGGCTTCCGAGCTGGCTGGCTACGTCACCGGTGCCACCCTGAACGTGAACGGCGGCCTGTACTACCAGTAATCGGCTGCAACAAGCGTCACAAGGCCCCGCCGTATGGCGGGGCTTTTTTTTGCGCACCGCAGTATAATCTCCGGAGGCGAGTCTATCGCCGCCGAGGAGAAAACACAGATGGCCGATCAGATTCGCCTGATAAAAAAGTACCCAAACCGCCGCCTTTACGACACGCAAACCAGTTCCTACATCACGCTCGCAGACGTGAAGGAACTCGTTCTTGATCATGGCATCTTCCAGGTCGTTGACGCCAAGACTGGCGAAGACCTCACCCGCAACATCCTCCTGCAGATCATCCTCGAAGAGGAAGCCGGCGGGGCGCCGATGTTCACCAGCGACCTGCTGTCCCAGATGATCCGCTTCTATGGCAACGCCATGCAGGGGATGATGGGCAAGTACCTGGAAAACAACATCAAGGCCTTCACCGACATGCAGGCCAAGCTGCAGGATCAGGTTCGCTCCGTGTACGGCGAAAACGCCACGGTGAGCCAGGATCTGTGGGCGCAGTTCCTGAACTTTCAGGGCCCGGCCATGCAAAGCATGATGGGCGCCTACATGGAGCAATCCAAGAAGATGTATGCCCAGATGCAGGAGCAACTCGACAGCCAGACGCGCAACCTGTTCTCCGGCTTCCAGTTTCCGACCTTCGGTGCGCCGGGTTTCAATCCCGAGAAGGGTGAGGCGCCGGGTTCCGGCGGTGATCCCAGCGACGCCACCAAGAAGTGATGTCCCGGGCCGCGCACTCGTCGCGGCCCTTGTGTTTTATCCACCGGTTTTTCCTGACGCATGACCCAATCCAGCAAGCAGGGCGCCGCCCCGAAAGTCGGCTTCGTTTCCCTTGGTTGCCCCAAGGCCCTGGTCGATTCCGAACACATCCTCACCCGTCTGCGGGCCGAGGGCTACGAGATCTCGCCGTCGTATGAAGGCTCCGATCTGGTGGTCATCAACACCTGCGGCTTCATCGACGCCGCGGTGGAGGAATCCCTCGACGCCATCGGCGAAGCCCTCAACGAGAACGGCAAGGTGATCGTCACCGGCTGCCTCGGTGCCAAGGAAGACGTGGTGATGGCGGCCCACCCGCAAGTGCTGGCTGTGACCGGCCCCCACGCCACCGAGCAGGTCATGCAGGAGGTGCACAAGCACCTGCCCAAGCCCCACGATCCGTTCATCGATCTGCTGCCGCCCCAGGGCGTCAAGCTCACGCCCAATCACTACGCCTACCTCAAGATTTCCGAAGGCTGCAACCACCGCTGCACCTTCTGCATCATCCCGTCGCTGCGTGGCGATCTCGTCAGCCGCCCGATCGGCGACGTGATGCGCGAGGCCGAGAACCTCGTCAATGCCGGCGTGAAGGAGCTGCTGGTCGTCTCCCAGGACACCTCCGCCTACGGCGTCGACGTGAAGTACCGCACCGGCTTCTGGGGCGGCAAGCCCATGCGCACCAAGCTCTACGACCTGTGCAACGCTCTCGGCGACCTGGGCGTGTGGGTGCGTCTGCACTACGTGTATCCCTACCCCAGCGTGGACGACATCATCCCGCTGATGGCTGAGGGCAAGATCCTGCCCTACCTCGACGTGCCCTTCCAGCACGCCAGCCCGCGCATCCTCAAGGCCATGAAGCGTCCGGCGAGCTCCGAGAACAACCTCGAGCGCATCCGCCGCTGGCGCGAGATCTGCCCCGATCTCACCATCCGCTCCACCTTCATCACCGGCTTTCCCGGCGAAACCGATGCCGATTTCGAAGAGCTGCTGCAGTTCCTTGAAGAGGCCAAGCTCGACCGCGTGGGCGCCTTCGCCTACTCGCCGGTCGAAGGCGCCGCCGCCAACGAGCTGGCCGATCCGGTGCCGGAAGAAATCCGCGAAGAGCGCCGCATCCAGCTGATGGAATTCCAGGAAGACATCTCCACCGAGCGCCTCGAGCGCTTCATCGGCCGCGAGATGACCGTGCTGGTGGACGAGATCGACGAGGAGGGCGCGCTGGCCCGTTCACCGGGCGATGCGCCCGACATCGACGGCCTGGTCATCATCCCGGCTGGCGAGAACCTCGAGCCCGGCGAGTTCGCCCGCGTCCGCATCAACGACTGCGACGTCCACGACCTGTACGCCGAGCCGATCTGACCCTCGGACCCCTGTAGGTCGGACTTCAGTCCGACAACACTGTCCGATATGAGCACAATGTCGGACTGAAGTCCGACCTACAGGGAATCGCCAACCGTTTCATCACCCGGACACCCATGAAACGCACCCCCCGCATCGGCATCGCCCTCGGCAGCGGCTCCGCCCGGGGCTGGGCGCACATCGGCGTGTTGCGGGCGCTGGCCCGCGAGGGCATCGAGCCGCAGATCATCGCCGGTTGCTCCATCGGCGCCTTCGTTGGTGCCGTGGCGGCGGCGGGGGATCTGGAAAAGCTCGGCAGCTGGGTCGAAACCCTCGGCTGGCAGGACGTCGTCGGCCTGATGGACATGGGCCTGCGCGGCGGCCTCATCAAGGGCGACCGGCTGATCACCTTCTTCGAACGCAACTTCGTCGACCGGGATTTCATCTCCCTCAGCCACAGCTTCGGCTGCGTCGCCACCGATCTGCAGAGCGGGCACGAAGTCTGGCTGCGGGAAGGCAGTGTTTCAGCCGCCGTGCGCGCCTCCATCGCGCTGCCCGGTCTGCTCACGCCGTCGTGGCAGGATGGCCGGCTGCTGGTGGATGGCGGCCTCGTCAATCCGGTGCCGGTGTCGCTGGCCCGGGCGATGGGCGCCGACATCGTCATCGCCGTCGATCTCAACTCCGATGTGGTTGGCGCCGCCTGGCGCAACCGCCCCGAACCCGAACGCAACACCGAAACCACCGCCAACGGCTGGTCGAAGCGCCTGCTGTCGCGCTTCGGGCGCAACAACACCCCGCCCACCGACGAGCCCGAGGACGAACCGGAAGGCACGCCTTCCATGCTCACCGTGATGCAGAGCAGCATCTCCATCATGTCGGTGCGCATCGCCCGCAGCCGCCTGGCCGGTGAGCCCGCCGACGTGCTGATCTCCCCGCGCCTTGCCCAGCTTGGCCTGATGGACTATCACCGGGGGTGTGAGGCGATCGCCGAGGGCGAGGCCGCCGTCGAGCTCGCCCTGCCGTCCATCCGTCGCGCCCTCGGGCGCTGAACTCCGTCCATCGCCGGGAGGCGTTCCATGCATGCCCTGATCGAAACCCTGCGCGCGATCGTCGGTGAGCCGCACTGCCTCGTCGCCGACGCCGACAAGGCCACGTATCTCACCGACTGGCGCGGCCGCTACACCGGCACCGCGTCGGCCGTCGTGCTGCCTGCCGATACGGCCGAGGTGTCCGCCGTGGTGCGCGCCTGCGCCGACGCCGGCTGCGCCATCGTGCCCCAGGGCGGCAACACCGGCCTGTGCGGCGGGGCCACGCCGCTGGCTGGCAGTGCGGCGGTGGTGGTCAATCTCTCACGGCTGCGGCGGGTGCGGCGGGTCGATCCCGACAACAACGCCATCGTCGTCGAGGCCGGCGTCACGCTGGCTGCGGTGCAGGCCGCGGCGGACGAGGCCGACCGGCTGTTCCCGCTCTCCCTCGCCAGCGAAGGCAGCTGCGAGGTGGGTGGTTTCATCTCCACCAACGCCGGTGGCGTGCAGGTGCTGCGCTACGGTAATGCCCGCGAGTTGGTGCTGGGGCTTGAAGTGGTGCTCCCAGACGGCCAGATCTGGGACGGCCTGCGGGCGCTGCGCAAGGACAACACTGGCTACGACCTCAAGCAGCTCTTCATCGGCGCCGAAGGCACGCTGGGCATCGTCACCGCCGCCAGTCTCAAGCTCTTCCCGCGGCTGCGGTCGTCGGCCACCGCCTGGCTGGCGATCGCCGATCCGGCGGCGGCAGTCGATCTCCTTGGCCGCCTGCGTGCGGTGGCTGGCGATCGCGTCACTGCCTTCGAACTGGTCGGCCGGCAATCGCTGGATCTGGTGCTCCAGCACATCCCCGGTGCCCGCGATCCGCTCGCGGGCGCGTATCTCTGGTACGTGCTCGTCGAACTGAGCGACACCCGCAGCGATGCAGCGCTGGAGTCGCTGCTTGAACGCGAGGTGGAGGAGGGCATCCAGGCCGGTCTGATCCTCGACGGCACGATCGCCGCCAGCGCAGCCCAGGCCGCAGCCCTGTGGGCCCTGCGCGAGAACATCTCCGAAGCCCAGAAGCGCGAGGGCGTCAGCATCAAGCACGACATCGCGGTGCCGGTCAGCGCCATCCCGCAGTTCATCGCCCTCGCCGGCGAGCGACTCGAAGCGGCGTATCCGGGGCTGCGCATCGTGTGCTTTGGCCACCTGGGCGACGGCAATCTGCATTACAACCAGTCCCGGCCTATCAAAGGCGAGAACGGTGCCTTCATCGAACGCACCGCCGAGGTCAATCGGATCGTCCACGATCTGGTGGCCGAGCTGGGCGGATCGATTTCGGCCGAGCATGGAATCGGCCAGCTCAAACGCGATCTGATGCCGCGCTACAAGTCGGCGGTGGAGCTGGCGCTGATGGCGCGCGTCAAGCAGGCCTTCGATCCGCTGGGGCTGATGAACCCCGGCAAGGTGCTGCAGTAACTGCGTGATTACCGTCTCATATTCCACAGTGGCATGCTAGCCACGTTAAGGGGGGAGGGTTGGTAGGCTAAACTTGCTGTCACTTGTGAGTTCACTCTGAAGGGAAGGTAACCGAATTGAAGACCAGCACGCGCATTGTCAATCGACTCCGGCCTCTTGGCGGTTTTTTGCTCGCGGTTTGTCTTGTTAGTGAGGCGTGGGCTGTTGATTCCAAGGGTGATTTCGCGGTTGAAGGCGGCGGCGGCCGCAGTTGCGAAACTTTTACCCAGGTCGCCAAGAAGCGGAATACCGACTACTTCCTCTTTGCCGGATGGGTCGAGGGTTATGTGACGGCAAACAATCAGTACGCGAAAGATACCTACGACTACACCCCATGGCAGACGACCGAGTTTCTACTTGCAGCCCTGAAGCAATACTGTGAAAAGAGCCCGAAGGAGCCCTTCATCGTTGCAGTTAACGGGATGATTGGCGCGCTAAAGCAGAACCGCCTCCAGGCGAAGTCTGAGGTTGTGATGGTGCAGACAGACAAGGGAGGTGTTGCGCTCTACAAGGCAACGATCGAGGCTATCCAGCAAAAGCTGGCAGACGAGAAACTGTACTCAGGGGCGCGTGACGGTGTCTTCTCGCCCGCATTGAAGGACGCGATCCGCAGTTTTCAGGTTAAAGTCAGCCTGCCCGCTTCCGGCTTACCGGATCAACTAACTTTGAACAAATTGTTCAACAAGTAATGGCAACAGAAAAAACAACGGCCGCATTAGCGGCCGTTGTTTTTTACCATGGGGCGTGAAGGGATCAAGCCTTCTTGCGACGGGCAACTGCACCAAGGGCGGCCAAGGCAAGCCCCGTCAAGGACAGGGTGTCCGGAGCAGGAACCGGGGTTCCCGTATCGACGGTCAGTGCAGTCATCGTCAGGTCAACAGTACCGGGATTGGTGACGGTCAGACCAACCGGGAACGCCAGATCATTGGTCGGAAGCAAGCCAAGATCCGGGGAAATGCCGCGGATTTCGAACTTGGTCACGCCGCCAGTGGGGAAAGTGAAGAGGCCGCCGGCCGCAACCGTACCGCCAAGGTACCAATTCGTGCCGTTGAACAGCCAGATTTCGTAGCCATCGGCGTCATTGACCGTGCCCAGTCCGGGCATCTGAACCGTGGCAAACTTGGTCGTAGAGGTGGCGCCCAGTTCATAGCGGTAGCCAACGGCAACCACGGGGTCGATCCAGATCGGGGCCGCGGTGTCGAGACCGACAACCTTGCCTGCGGAGTTGGTCGTGGTGCCGACTGCAATATTGTCGAAGGTGAACGTGCCGGAGGGGGTGGATGCCGACGGCGTGCTCGGCAGAACCGGGGCCGTCACGGTGCCGCCAGGGGTCGGAACGCCGTCAGCGGTGGTCAGGGAAACAGAAGCATTGACACCGAAGCTCCCCGTCAGAATGCCGTCGTTATTGCCACCGTAGGCGGTGGAGTCCAGCGTGCGAAAAAGACCGCTGAAGCCAGTGCCGCCGACCGCCGTCTCACTGACGTTGATGGTCCACGTGTGGGCCGAGAGGGTATGGGTAACAGAAACGGAGCCAGTGCCGACCGCCGCGCCGAGCGGGCCGAACATGCTACCCAGCATGAGGTCGAGGGCGCTGGCGGTACCCGTGAACGAGCCGCCCGTTTGAGCGACGCCATCAGAGGTGAAAGACCCGGATGTAAAGTTGTACTTGAAATTGTTGCCGGTAATGTCGGTGGTGTTGAAGGTCACGCTACCCATCGGCGTCCAGTTGGGGACCACTGAAACCAGATCTGCGCCGGCGTGAGCTGGGGTGTAGTCGATGCTCGTGTTGCCGATACGCTGACCGGTGGCGGTGCCGTTCTTGGGAACGTAGAGATCCAGAGCGCCGTTGACGTTCGTCAGCGAAATCTGAAAAACGCCGGGATTGGAGTCGGCAAAGCCGGAGATGACGAAGTCGCCAGTGAAGCCGCTGGCGGTAGAGGTATACACGGTGGCGTGAGCAAAACCCGCGGTGCCAAGTGCGAGCGCCGCCGAGATTGCAATAGCAAGTTTCTTCTTGATCATCTTGAAACCTTTCAATGGAGAGCAAATGTGTCGAAAAGGCATTGGTGTGGCACGCCTCTAAATGAGTCATACGCAAAAATTGGGCCTAAACGTATAAGGTCATGAGTTGTTTGTAAAAAATGGAAAGCTCTGTTGGTGGGTTTTTAGGTGTGTAAAATTTTTCGACATGCCCGATTTGGTGCTGCGCTACGTGAGTGTGAAATCCCTCACACAGGAAGCTTGGCGCGCTCCAAGTGCAGAAAACGAAAAAAAGGGGTTTACAAGTTCGGTTCTTGGGTCTAGAATGCGGTCTTCGTTTGACGGGGGTATAGCTCAGCTGGGAGAGCGCTTGCATGGCATGCAAGAGGTCAGCG